>PWXL01000158.1 GCA_003561145.1 Candidatus Atribacteria bacterium | reverse complement strand
TTCATGTTCAATCCGGAGGTGGGCAGGGAAGAGTTTCTGCGCAATATCCGCCATATGAGGCCGATCAAGGATCTGCGCTCCACATTTCATTATTCGAATCACGGTTATACTGTGGCGGGAATTCTCTATGAAGAGATCACCGGGCACTCCTGGGAGGAGGGTATACAGGAACGTATTTTCCATCCGCTTGGGATGAGTGGGAGCAACATGAGTGTCAGAGAAATGTTCGATCTTCCGGATTTTTCAAGAGGATACTACCTGGAAGACGATATGTTGCAGGAAGTCCCGTATTGGGAATTCGAGGCGGCCGCCCCCGCTGGTGCTATCAATACTCATGCCGCCGACATGTCCAGATGGCTCCTTGCAAGCCTCGGTGGAGCACCCGAACCTGGTGATTCACCTCTTCTCAGCGAAGCAAGCTTCCAGGCGCTCTACAGCCCTGTAATGCCTATTTTGGGGCGTATGAGCTCCTATGTTTCTCACCTGAGCTATGGCTTGGGCTGGATGGTAGAGAGCTATCGTGGATATTACCACGTGCATCACGGGGGGGTAACGCCGGGTTATTCGGCCATGGTTTCCCTATTTCCGGATGAGGGGGTTGGTGTGGCCGTGGTGTGCAACCTCAGTGGTTCTCCCCTTCCTACTATTCTGGCCAGGGAAGCGGTCGACCGGTTGTTGGGCTTGGAACCGGTGGATTGGAATGCTTTTACCAAAGAGGCGGACGCAGCCTCTGAGGAAGTTATGAAAACTCTGTCTGTTCTCGATCGGGCAACGAGAAAACACGATACCTCCCCTTCGCATCCTCTCGATGCCTATACCGGTACTTTTCAGCACCCTCTCTACGGTACCTTCCAGTTTACCATTACCGGTAAGCAGTTGACGGCCACCTATCACCAGGCTGCCATTCCCCTGGAACACTGGCATTTCGATGTCTTCACCGGTTGGGTCGAGTACTTTATGCCACTGCAACTTGCCTTTCATTTTGTAACAGATATATATGGTGACCTGAATGAAGTGAAGGTCGACCTTGCCCCCTTCTCAGTAGAAAACCCCGTGACTTTTACCCGCCGGCTCGACCAAGAGAAGCCGGCTACAGAACTTTTCTCCCGCTTGAGCGGTGAATATCTGGTGATAAGTACGTCGATTGCCATCCATTTTACCGAAGAAGAAAAACTGATTATGAGTATTCCCGAACAGCCTGATTGGCTGCTTGAACCGATTGGCGGTTTGCATTTCAGAATTCGTGGTCTGCCGGGGTATGAAGTCCGTTTTACCCTCGGTGAAAATGGTGCGGAAAATGACTTGATTACCCTGGTCCAGCCACAGGGGAACTTTTCGGGAAAAAGGGTGCAGTAAATCTGCAAGCAGTTACTGCTCGCTTTCAGCTTGATCGATTTGCTGATCCCAGTATTGGTTCGCACCGGCCATGTACTCCTCGTCGCTTATGAGTGGTGCGTGTATTTGTGCAACCGTTTCCCTGGACACACTACCCCTGGTTACCATTTCCCGACCGGCATTCTTGAGCGCTTCACGGAAGGCTCCAATCTTTTTTTGCAATTCCTCATCAGTGTCGTCTTGATCCTCAAGTATTCCTCCACAATTACGGTAAATTTCCAGGACCATGTTTTGATGGCTCATTAATGCTTGTAACAGGTCGAAATTATATTCACCGGGGAAGCCTGAATTGGCAATGAAAAACTGGCGGGGAAAGCGCTTCACCCTACCTTCGTGATAAAAACTGCCATCCTTGTTTTTCCGTATATGGGGAGTTGCCAAAGGCAAAAAACGGTCGGTGAAGTTTTTGAGTATAGCAGTCATCAATAAGCCATATACAGGTGTCGCCATTCCTGCATAGTCTGATTCTAAAAAAAGATTCAACAATTTCGGCATGTCGTCTTTGATGACACATATTCCGGGAGTTTTCCCCCAGCAGCTGAAGCAGCCGCGACAATGCTTGATGTCGTGTTCAACCAGGAATATTTCTTCGGTTTGTGACCCCGCCTCTTTGGCTCCTTCCAAGAGTGGTTCGACGATTTTGTGACTGTTGCTTTTACGGCCCCGTGGACTTCCATTGAACACTGTTATCTTCATATAAATATTCCCCCTGAATATCGAAGTGATTCTGATTAGTGTAGCATAGAGGAAATACTCAGATGATGACGACAGTACCAGGTGTTTTAAAAAAACTTTCTTTGACTGCCATTATCTCTCAGGACATTTCACTTTTTTATTTCTGGCGAGACAGGGATTCGGGGTATAATGACCGGGTATGGTGATATAAAGATGCTGAATTGGCTCTGTTATTCTATATCACGACGGGAGGCAGACATGAAGACAATGAAAGTACCCCTGGAAAAACCGCGCCCGGACATCGAAACATTTCTTCGCAGTATGAAAGGGGAACATGCGCCCAAAAAGCCACCCATTATGGAATACCTCATCGACAATTCTGTCATGAAACCGGTACTTGAACAAATGCTGGGGAAACAGTGGGTGGATACCGGAGAGTACACAGAATACATGGGCGGGCAGATGGATTTCAGTGGGAAAGGTCGTGGGACGATCGAAGCGTGGCTCGACAATCAAATCTCCTTCTGGTATCACATGGGGTATGATTACGTCCGGGTCGAGGTAAGCCTTCCTCTGCCGGCTGTATCTCACGTCATACCTGATACCGCTGCTCCAAAGCAACATACCAGGGCCTGGCAGGAACTGGGAGAAGGTGTGATTGCAACCTGGGAAGATTTCGAGAAATATCCCTGGCCGAAAATCACCGAATCCTGTTTCGCACTTCATCAATATATCGCGAGTCATCTACCGGAAGGTCTTGGATTTATCACCTGCCATGCCGGAGGAGTGTATGAACACACCTCCCGCCTGCTGGGCTACGAGGGATTATGCTATCTTCTCCATGACGATTCAAAACTCGTGCAGGCGGTCACCGACCGGTTGGGCCATCTCATCTATGAATATAACCGTCACTTACTTGATTTTCCTGCAATATCAGTCATTTTTCAGGGAGAAGATCTTGGGTATAATACCCAGACTCTTCTTCCTCCCGATGCTATCCGTAAATATTTTCTTTCCTGGCATAAAAAATTTGCCCAACAGGCCCACGAAAAAGACAAGCTGTATTTTCTTCATAGCTGCGGTAATATCGATTCCATCATGGAGGAACTGATCGAAGAAGTGAAAATTGACGGAAAGCATTCCTTTCAGGATAACGTACAACCGGTGACTGAAGCGAAAAAAATATATGGAGACCGAATTGCGCTTTTGGGAGGAGTGGATGTAGACAAACTTGCCCGCCTGAAGCCGGAAGATTTGCGAACATATGTCCGTTCAATTATCGATGCGTGCGCGCCGGGCGGTCGTTTCGCCGTTGGTGCCGGCAATTCGATTCCCAGCTATATACCGGTGGAGAATTATCTTACCATGCTCGATGAAGCACTTAGGTAAAGGATGAATGAGTAAAGGGCGGGCGATATCATTACAAGAAAGGGGGTTCTATGAATACCCGTGAAAGAATTATTGCTACGATTCAAAGGAAAAAGCCTGACCGGATTCCTTGTGATATTTGGGCTACACCGGAAGTTATAAGTGAACTCAAGAATTATCTGGGGGTGGTGAGCGAACAGGCGATATGGCAAAAACTGGGTATCGATAAAATAGTCAATCTCACTCCCTTACCATTGGGTGTACCGGTCACAGGGTGTTACACGGGAAAACCAATGACTCAGCATGCTGACATCTGGGGTGTGGAGTATTTCCCGAAGAGCTATGCCGATGGGTGTGGAGTGTACTGGGAGATATGCTCACACCCCCTGAAGACACTCGATACCATTGAATCGATCGAGCAAAACTATC
>PWXL01000057.1 GCA_003561145.1 Candidatus Atribacteria bacterium | reverse complement strand
TGGGTGAACCTCGGTATTGGAGACATAACCGGTGCGGATGTGCTCGCTGACGTTATTCACCGTGTCGTCACCGGTGAAATGACTACTGAAGAAGCAGTTGCGTGGGGTCACGCCGAAATGGAAGAATACTCTGTCCCGGTGCCTCGTTGATAAAAATAAAGGAATTGTTGCCACTTTCCCTTTTGAAAGCCGGGAAAGTGGCAACAATTGTATACAGGTGAGATAATGAATCTTGCGAGAAAAGAATTGAAGGAATACTTGTTCCTTTTGCCGGTATTTTCCATTATAACTATTATTTTTGCTTATCCATATATCCGTACTTTTTACCTGGCTTTTTTCAATGTGCGTTTCGGAGTACCGGAGATGCACTATGTGGGACTTGCCAATTTCGCGAACCTGTTGGCCAGTACCACTTTTTGGCAAGCGCTGAGCCGCAGTTTTGTATGGGCTGCGGGAAATCTGGTCATACAGCTCAGTATACCCCTCGGTATCGCACTTCTTCTCAACAAAAAAATCAGGGGCATCCATTTTGCGCGTGCGCTTGTAATGCTGCCCTGGATTGTGCCGGCCGTGGCCATTGCTGTGTGTATGCGCTGGATGCTGCTTCCACGCATTGGTATCATCAATGAAATCCTTATCAGGGTTGGCGTGATGGACCAGCAAATGCATTTTTTAGGTTCCACGGCGACTGCCATGCCGACCCTCATTCTTTTAAACTCCTGGAAATTTATACCTTTTGGTACCTTGCTCATTCTTTCAGCGTTGCAATCCGTCCCCGAAGGTGTGTACGAATCGGCTGCGGTTGATGGAGCAAAGGGTTTCCAGGTCTTCCGTTATATTACTTTTCCCCTCTTGGGATCCATGATCTGGTTTGTGGGTTTTATTGCCTTTGCATGGAATTTTAATATTTTTGATCTCATCTGGCTGACGACCCAGGGGGGACCGGGTGGATCAACACAGACATTGCCGGTGCTCATCTTTCGAACAGCATTCCGGACATTCCGTTTGGGAGAGGCCTCGGCCATGGCGGTCTTTATCGCAATACTGCTTTTGGTGTTCGGGATCCTTTATTTTCGAATCCTCGCCCCGAAAAAAATCTGAGGAGTGCGCATGCTATGAGTGCCTTGAGGGAACGTACATCCAATAAAATTCTTTCAGTGATGCTGATTTGCATCATTCTTTTGCTTATGTTGTGGCCGTTCTTTCATATATTTGTTTCTTCCTTCAAACCTTTGGTGGAAATCATGGGACGGGCCACATTTTTTCCACAAAACCCGACGTTATCGAGTTACGAAACGTTGCTTTTTGCCCGTACTCCAGTGCGTGATTTCCCCCGTTTTCTTACCAACAGTCTCATCGTTTCGGTGAGTACCGTCGTGTTTTCTCTCTTTCTTTCAGGGATAAGCGGCTACGGGATAGCAAGAGCTAAAAGATTGAAAAGCGGGCTCATTACCCGTATGCTGCTCCTCTTCTATGTTTTTCCTACCATCGTTCTTTTGGTACCTGTGCACCGGATGTTCGCTTCCATTGGCCTCCATGATAATCTTTTCAGTATCGTGGTAGTGTATACCGCCCTGGTTTCTCCTTTTTGTACCTGGCTTTTGGTTTCATTCTTTGAAAACATTCCCCGTGACCTTGAAGAATCGGCCAGTCTCGAGGGAGCAAGTTTGTTTACCGTTTTTATCCGCATTGTGATGCCGCTTGCAGCTCCGGGTCTCGTGGCCGCTGGAGCGTATGCCTTTATAACCTCGTGGGGGGAATATATGTTTGCCCTGGTACTCATCAGTTCGAGTATGAAAAAGACAGGTCCTTTAGGGCTTGCCACTTTCACCGCAGAGCAGTATATCGAATGGGGACCGTTATTGGCAGGCTCCCTTCTGATTATGCTTCCGGTGTTTGTAATATTCCTCCCGGTGTCCGGTTACTTCATTAAGGGATTCACCGCCGGAGCGGTGAAAGAATAAATATATAGGAGGTGGGTGAGAAATGGATGTTAAAAAGTTCTTGATACCAGGGCTTATTGCCTTGGTCTTCTCGCTGGCGTTGGCTGGTATACCCGCATTCGGGAACGTGCATACCGAAGTGCTGGAAGGAGTATATGTCCTCCCGGTGGCTGAATTGGCTACTACTCGAACTGAACCTGATATCATCGAGATAGAAAATGAACTCATCACGATACGGATTCTTCCCAACCGTGGACGGTTGCTTTCGAGCTATACCCTTAAGGATGTGGAAGCTTCTTTCCTCTATCAGGAATACAGGCCTGGACCGATGGTCCTTCCCGGCGGCCTGCATGTGGTCGAATTCGGCGGGTACTTTCTTTCCATTCCCTGGAACACCCGGGACCGGCAGCCGTATGACCTCGAATACGAAATCACTCGTGATGAAGAAGACAGTGCGGAAGTGTATCTTTCCGGTCGGGACATGTTTTTACGTACCCTAACGGAAGCCTGGGTGCGGGTACGGGAAGGATCACCGCTTGTAGAGATTGAAGTTCTCATTACCAATACCTCGGGCAGGCGTGAGGCTGAATTTAACCTCTCTGATTTTGCTGTTTTCGACACCGGTGTAGATGAAGAGGGAGAGCGGTTACTCATTCCAGCACAGGAAGCAGAAATCATGCAAAATCTCGATGATTGGCTGGGTGAAGAAGGAGATATCGTCCCCTGGCCTGATACCCTTGATCACTGGACGGAAATGGAGAAATTTATTCGACTTTCAGCTGTTACGGATCCCGATATACCTGCTGTAGGGATATACCATCCTGCTGAAAAAGCGGCAATCATTAAGTTTTGGGATCCTTCTGAACTGTTCCAGGGGGCTCAATGGTGGACGTGGGGGGTTGAGTACGAAGATCAGCGGGGAGCTGATGCTTACGTTTCGCTCTCCAGTACCTCGCAGGCAATGACCCTTGCTCCGGAGGAAAGCATGGGCTTTACTATCTTCTTTGTGGGCTTCAGCGGTGTGGCTGAAGATGAAGCCGATCTTGAAAGCCTGTACCAAAGAGCTTTGGAAATTCATTGAATCATGAACGGATGACAATATAATAAAGGGGGAATAAGCCATGGCGCCACAAGTAGATAACGAGTTTCTCAAGAACTATCCTGCAGACAAACCTTTCCTGGATATTTGCAAGGAATTCCTGGATAAACTGGAGGAAGGACAAGGTGAAAACTTCAAAAAAGCCGGTGAAGTTATCGGGAAGCGGTTGATGCAGGACGAAGTGATTTATGCCGTCGGAACCGGTGGCCACACCTATATGCCGGTGATGGATATGGTCCATCGGGCCGGTGCGCTGGTTCCGGTAGACGGGATTCTCGACCTTTCCACTTCACCTTTTGCAGGGGGTACCCGCAGTATTCGCCTGGAAAGACTTGCCGGTTATTTCACCGAGCTTATAGACTTATACCAGATTGGAAAAGATGATGTTGTGATTGTGTTCAACAACATCGGTGTAAACAACGCCTGTATAGAAGCATGCACGGCTGCGAAGGAACGAGGTGCTTATGTGATCGGCGTATCGAGTGTGGCCTGGCATGAAGCTATACCCATGGATCACTTTACCCGTCATCCAAGTAAGAAGCACATGAGCGAAATATGTGACCTGTACATCGATGACTATAATCCGGTTGGTGATTCTGTACAAACAATAGCAGGCTTGGGAACTCCAATCAATCCGATATCGACTATAACATATGGATACCTGGTTCGCCGTATCGAGGAAGAAGCCATCCGTTATATCCTGGCCCAAGGTCAAGAGCCCAAAGTATTCTGGAGCGGTAACCTGAAAGACGGCATGGAAAAGAACAACCGGTATGAACGCGAGTATTTCCGCCGCCTGAAAATCTTCTGATATATCTCACTTTTTCTCCCCGGGGGTTCCTCCCCCGGGG
>PWXL01000144.1 GCA_003561145.1 Candidatus Atribacteria bacterium | reverse complement strand
TTCCCCCTTTCACCGCCTCACCTTCCCCACTTCCCCGGTTCTTTGGCTTGACAATGAAGGTGTATATGTAGTTTGATAATAAGGGAAACTAACTAAGATGTCAATGAGGTGAGAACGACTTGGATACCATAAAAAGAGGTGGGGAATAGCCTGTGACATCAAGGGAGAGAATGCTCGTTTCACTGCAAGGAGGCGAACCGGACCATATCCCTTGCTCCTTCATGCTTTTTCATAACCTATGGAACACCTGCCATTCCAAACGGGCTTATATCGAAAAACAAGTGGCACTTGGACTGGATGCCTATGTACCGGTAGGACATCTCGAACACTCACTCCACCCGGATGCTCTCAGCCATGAATGGATTGAACAGCATGGTAAAGAGGTGGTATTCTGCCGCAGAATCGACACCTCCGCCGGCCCTCTTACCTCGAGGATTGTTCAGCGTAACGGTTGGCCCAAAAACCATCCTCTCCCTCTTTTCGATGACTGGGTGATTCCACGGTCTGAGAAATTCCTGGTTGACTGTGAACAAGACCTGGAAAAAGTACGCTATCTTTTCGGACCGTTCCGGGATGAACATATCAAGGCATTGCAAACACAAGCGCAGGAAGCAGACAATATTGCCCGTGAACACAACCTGTTGCAAGTGGGGGGATGGCAGGCACTGGTATCTCCCGGTGTCTCCGTCGATTATGGAGTGATGGGAGCCGATGCTTTGTCCTGGTTGTCAGGGTACATTCCGGTCATGGAACTTGCCCTCACGAGACCAGATATCATTAAAGAATACCTCAATATCATTCACTCGTGGAACCTCAAACAAATAGAGCTTTTTCTTGACTCTACCAATGCCGACCTCATCATACGCAGGGGTTGGTATGAAACCTGTGAGTTTTGGACTCCATTCGCCTTTAAAACTATGATTGCTCCAACGCTCCAAAAAGAGGCGGCACTTGTCCACCAGGCGGGTAAACTCTATGGTTATATTATCACCAGCGCTTTTTTGCCCGTATTAGATGATATAGTAAACAGTGGAGTTGATGTGCTCATCGGCATCGACCCGGAGGAGGGGAAGGGAACAAAACTTTCCGCCGTGAAAAACCGCTTCCGTGAAAAAGGCAAGGCCTTATGGGGCGGAGTCAGCGGAGCGATGACCGTGGAACTCGGCACAAAAAAAGAAACAGAGGAAGCTGTCCTGACTGCTCTTGAAATATTGGGGGAGGGGGGTGGATTCATTCTGTCCCCCGTGGATAACGTACGGGAAAATACAGAAAAAGCGTGGGAGAACACCCACACGTTCATACATACCTGGAAGTTGTATGGAAAATGAATTGAGAAAGGAGAGGCGAACCCATGATACAACCCACTGTCGGATTTATCGTTTTCGGCGTACACAAGGATGGTTTGCAAGACCCCATGGGGAACCTTTGGGTTGACGATGCACTTATCGCCAACTCCAAAGATGCCCTGAAAAAACAGGGCATCAGGCTGGTGGAGCATGACACCGTGATAGCGACCAAGGAGGAAGCCCGTGTAGCTTTGAAGAAGATGAAAGACGAGGAGGCGGTCGACGCTGTCATTCTCTTTTCCGGTACCTGGGTATGGTCTGCAAACCTCATTGCAGCAGTAAGAGATTTCGCCTTAAGCGGGAAGGGGCTGTGTCTATGGACACACCCGGGTTCCCAGGGATGGCGTCCGGTTGGGGGGCTCGTGATGCACGGTGCCCTTCTTGAAGTCGGAATATCCCACAAATTTATTTATGGGGGGGCAGATGAGCCGGAAGAGGTTGACCAGGTGGTGAGCTTCTGCCGGGCCGCACACTTGAAAAACGCTCTCAATATGTCAACAATAGGAACCTTTGGAGGGCGTGGTATGGGACAGACCGTAGGGGTGGCGGATCCTTCTCAATGGATGAGGCAGTTCGGCATCGATATCGATTCCAGGGACACAACCCAACTCATTCGTACTGCAGAAGAGGTGACAGACGAAGAACTCAGGGCCCTGGAACCAAGACTGAAAAAGCTTTTTGGTGGTCTTCCTGAAAAAAGTACCCCGAATGAACGTTCCATGAGACTGTACCTGGCTCTCAAAAAGATTATTGAGAAAGAGAAATGGGATTTCTACACTATCCAGTCTTTTCCCGGCCTGGGTGATGATTATTGCGCAACTTCCTTTGCCCAGTCCATGATACTGGAAGACCGTATTCCCACCTCCACCCTGGGAGATTTCAACACGGCTCTCACGGTCTACCTGCTCAACGCCTTGAGCGATGAGCCGATCTATTACGGCGATCTGCAGCATATAGACAAAAAAAAGAGGGAGATCAAGATCATCGGGGACGGGGCCATCCCACCGTCACTGGCTGGAAAAGTCGGTCCGGCAGGCTTTTCCCAGCACGGTATCCCAACCGAAGGCGCTGCTGGGGGAATGGCGGTTCACTTGGTCTGCAAGGTGGGAGAGGGTGTATTGGCCCGCTTGGGGAGGGTGAACGGTTGTTTCCAGATGGTCATCTGTCCGGTCTCAATATTTGAGCCCCCACCCGAACAATTGAAGCACAGGCTCGAGGAATGCGCGATTCCTTTCTGGCCCCATGGTTTCCTGACGCCTCATGGAGACATGGAAAAACTGGTCCAGTCCTGGACCAACGAGTATGCCTGTCTGGGATACGGGGAAAAGGTTGCCCCGGCTCTCCTTGATTTTTGTGCTCTTACGGGCATTGAAGCAGTTGTTCCTTAAGGTGCACAGAAACCTTATAATACTATTTGCCAGGTGCCTGCGGGGCAATGATTTTCCTTACTGTGATAGAAAGGTGGTGGTGCAACCGGACAAGAGAGTAGGGAGAAGCAGTCTTTCCTGATGGTGCAGTGAAAAAAGAAAGGAGTGTCGAGTGTGTTAAAAAAAATACTGTTTATCGGTTTGATCGCATCACTTTGCGTGCTGGCTTTTAGCGTATCTTTCGCCGAGGAAAAACACTTTGAAGGAATCCGTATCCGCTTTTTCGCCGGTGGACCTCCCGGCTGTCCGTACGCGTCAATTGTCTACCGAGGTGCGCTGGCTGCGGAGCAGGACCTTGGTCCCACCGTGGAGTACGTATTCTCCGACTGGGATCCGGAAAAAATGGTCACGCAGTTCAGGGAAGCGGTAGCCGCCCGTCCCGATGGTATTGCCATCATGGGCCACCCCGGTGACGAGGCACTTGGTCCGCTCATCGACGAAGCCATCGAACTGGGAATCCTGGTTACCTCCATGGACACGCCGCTTCCTGAAGCTGAAGGCAAGTACAAGGGTATGGGCTTCGGTTACGTGGGCGCTGACTTGTATGGAAGCGGTTACATGCTGGGAGAAGAATCGGTAGCCCGCTTCGGCCTGCAGGAAGGAGACCGGGCGCTGGTGTGGGGGCTTCTCTCCCAGCCGACCCGAGGTCTGAGAACCAAGGGGTCCATTGATGCACTGGAAGATGCAGGATTGATCGTTGACTACATCGAGATATCCCGTGAAGTGGACACCGACCCGCCGGCCGGTATTCCTGTTATTTCCGGTTATGTGTCTGCCAACCCGGACGTGAAACTGGTGGTGGCCGATCACGGCGGCCTCACCGCAACGCTCGAATCATACTTCAAGGCAGTCGGTGCGGAGCCCGGGGAAATTCTCGGAGTCGGTTTCGATCTCACTGCAGCAACAGTAGAGGCCATCCGTAACGGATACACGCAACTGGTGGTTGACCAGCAGCCATACCTGCAAGGGTATATTCCGGTACTCCAGCTGTGCATGAGCAAGAAATACGGATTTGCCGGTCTCAACATCGACACCGGATCGGCTTTTATCGATGCAGACAACGTGGAAGCAGTAGCCAAGCTCGCTGAAGAGGGAATCCGCTGAGTCAGGCTGGAAGCGGGAGGGTG
>PWXL01000078.1 GCA_003561145.1 Candidatus Atribacteria bacterium | reverse complement strand
CCGGTGCCTCGTTGATAAAAATAAAGGAATTGTTGCCACTTTCCCTTTTGAAAGCCGGGAAAGTGGCAACAATTGTATACAGGTGAGATAATGAATCTTGCGCAGATAAAACGGAAGAATGATCAGTGCCTCTGCAAATGTTCCTTTGTCGTTTTATCATTATTACTTATCTGTATATTTGAGCTTTTTACCTGGCTTTTTTCAACGTGCATTTCGGAGTACCGGAGATGCATTATGTAGGGCTTACCGATTTCACCAACCTGATGGTAAACACCACCTTATGGCAAGATATACGGCATCATCTGCGTTATTTCTCAGGATGCGATTTACTTCTTTTTTCATTATTAAAGATATTTTTTCTTCATATCCTTCTTTTGATCTCCAGGACTTGTACCCACGTTTTTTTGACTCATTACTTACTGTCTGTCCTGATATTTTATTATGAAATAACTGAAGAGAGACAATATATTATTTTCACAGGCTATAAAAAAGGTTTATTTGGTGAAAAATTATTAAGCAAAAATAATAAGTGGGAGGTACGAGGTGCAATGCAGAAAAAGAATGTAGTTGTTACGGGTGGAGCTCGAGGGCTTGGACATTCTGTCACTCGCCGTCTCGCTGATGAAGGAATGAAGGTTTTTTCCTTGGATATAAGACATGAAACCAATGATGATACACGTTCTCCCAGTAATATCATTCAATATAAATTAGATGTAACAAATCCATCTGACATTAACGATGTTTTTCAGTGTATTGAAAAAAACTATGGACCGATAGAAATATTGATCAACAATGCTGGAGTATATAGTTTAATTAATTATTGGGAACAAGATTATGATGATATAAGCCGGATTATTGATGTTAATCTTAAAGGTACACTTTTTTGTATTCGATCGGTTATCCCCTACATGATGTCTCGCGGATCTGGAAGAATCATAAATATATCATCAGTGGCAGGCATTAGAGGAATCCCAAAGGTAACGGCTTATTGTGCTTCAAAATATGGGGTTATTGGTTTAGGTGAAGCTTTGGCACAAGAATTGCTGCCCCACGGTATTTTATTGAACACCATATGTCCAGGAGCGATGGACACACCGTTATGGCATGAGGGAGATATTAAGTATCCTGGGGATATACGCAAGGTTATGACCCCGGATGATGTGGCGGAATTGGTGTATTTTATAATAAGTCAAAAAAACAATATATTGTATAAAAATATAATCTTGTTTCCCACGAATGAGTGGCATTAAATTTATATTAATGCAGGGAGGAAAGAATGGATAATATATCTTCTCGTTATTTCAATGATACATTTTCGCTTGCTGGTAAAAAAGTATTAGTTACAGGTGGTGGGAGGGGACTCGGCATGGCCTTTTCAATATCTCTTGCTCAGGCGGGAGCAGACATTGTTCTTGTGAGCCGCACATCTACCGAACTTGAAGAAACAGCTGAAAAAATTAGAGGTTTCGGACGAAAAGCTTTCGTTGTTACAGCAGATCTGACTAAGGAGAATGATGTTAAAGAGATGGCTGACGCAATCAACAATGTTTTTGGGCACGTTGATATTCTCATCAATAATGCCGGTATTGGTAGTATCGTTGGTTCAATTGCAGAAATGAGTTTGTCGGATTGGCAATTAGTCATGGACACAAATGTGACAAGTATATTTCTTTGTTCCAAGGCCATAATACCATTGATGAAAAACAAAGAGAGGAAAGGGAAAATTATAAACATTTCCTCAATGTATGGATTAGTGGTCAATCGATATCTGGAGGGCGGAGCATATTGTACCTCTAAATTTGCTGTTATTGGTTTGACGAAAGCATTAGCTTCTGATCTTGCTCCGTACAACATCACTGTAAATGCCATCGCACCTGGATTTTGCCGAACCAAACCGAATGAAAACTTTTTTCATTCTCATCCCGAGTTATATGAAAAATTGATTGATATGATTCCACTGCAAAGAATCTGCGAACCGAAGGAACTCAGTGGATTAGCGGTATACCTGTCTTCAGAAGCTTCGGACTTTATGACAGGTTCGGTATTGGTTATAGATGGAGGGTATACAATATGGTGAAGAAAATGCTGGCTGCCATCAACTATGGGCCTGAAAAATTTGTATTAGAAGAAATAGATGTTCCCAGGGCTTCTGGGAATGAAATCATAGCAAAAGTATTAAGTGCCGGTATTTGCGGAAGTGATGTTAAATGTTTTCAAGGGAAAAATCCGGTGCCGACTCCGGTAATTCCCGGTCATGAGTTTTGCGCGGAAGTAGTAGAACTAGGGAAATTTTCGCAGAAAAAACATGGTCTTAACATTGGCGACAAGGTAGTATCAGAACAAATTATTCCTTGTCATGAATGTTTCTATTGTGAACGAGGGATGTATTGGTTATGTAAAAACAACCGTTTTATGGGACTTTCAGGTCAAACACTTCACTTGACACTGGTAATAACTCATTGTAACCTGTATATACAAGATGGGTGTGCTGAAAAAGTATTTAAAAAAATGTAGCTCCAGATATTAACCCAGTAAGGGAGGTGATGAATGTTAGTTTTGTTATTTACTGGTTGATTTCCAACGAAAAAAATATATCTTGGAGGGTTTATAATGAGTAAGAAATTCACTACGGTCATTATCGTATCGGGATTTTTCTTGTTGGCCATGGTTTTTGGAGCGACAGCCGGAGCCATGGAGATCACCTTCTGGCATCACGAAGCTCCAGCACACCGGGTAGCGGCTTTTCAACAGGTGATTGACCTGTTCGAAGAGGAAAACCCCGGAATCAATGTAACACAGGAAGTGGTGATGTGGGATGATGCCTGGGTACGGACACTTTCGGCCATCGAGGCAGATACCTTGCCGGATTTTCAATTTTCTATCCCAGACCTCATGATGACCGTGTACCAGGCCGGTGCGGTGGAGCCGATCACTGATCTCGTGGAAGAGATCGACGAAGCTTATGAACTTTTCCCGGCACAACGCGACATGTACTACCATGATGGAGAATACTGGGGTATCCCTGTCTTCACCATGGTTATGCTGTGGACCTATCGTCCAAGTCTTATGGAAGAATTTTTAGGAACCACCGAGCCTCCGCAAACCTGGGATGAAGCACTCGATTATGCCCGGAAAATCACTGAATTGTCCGATGAAGAGGTATATGGAATTGCTTTAGGCGGTGCCAAGAACTTGATGACCACCGAACAAGCTTACATCTTCCTGAATACCCTGGGAGCCAAGTTCTTCGATGAAGATGGTAATGTTATCTTTGACAACCCCCTCACCGTTGAGGCTGTTGACATGTACAATGAGTTTTTCCAATATAGTCCTCCCGGATCAGAAGCATGGTCCTGGGGCGAAATGGAGCTGAACCAGGTTGTCGGTACCGCAGCCATGTCTCCTTTTTTCCCGGCTATACAGAAACGCTTACATGAAGAATTTGACAGCGACGATTATGGAGCAAGTCATATACCCTACCATGAGGGGAGAAGGGGAACTTTAACCTATCCAAACGAGGTACATGTATATAGCCAGACTTTCGAGGACCCGGAACGCTTGGAAGTCGTGAAGGATTTCATCCGCTTCATGATGCGGCCTGAGATCAACTACATTCTCACCGCCGTTCAAGAGCCGGGGACGTTCTTCCCTACTTCAGTGGCGGCATCCCAGGCTGAGGAATACTGGAACGATCCTATCGTTTCACGATTTGAGGATATCCATCGGGTGGCTTTCGAAGCGATGGCGGATTACGCAAACCTTTACGGTTTCGAATACGGCCGCTGGGTGAACCTCGGTATTGGAGACATAACCGGTGCGGATGTGCTCGCTGACGTTATTCACCGTGTCGTCACCGGTGAAATGACTACTGAAGAAGCAGTTGCGTGGGGTCACGCCGAAATGG
>PWXL01000271.1 GCA_003561145.1 Candidatus Atribacteria bacterium | reverse complement strand
TTTCCCGCACCGTGAGGCAGGCAATAAGCCCCTCTCCCTTCCTGTCCTCCGGTAAATAGGATATTCCCGCTTGATACGCTTCGTGGGGATGGGAAAAACCGCGGAATACCTTCTTCCTGATATGTATTTTCCCCGCACCAGGACGGGACGCCCCAATCAGGCTTTTGGCCAATTCCGTCCTGCCTGCCCCTATCAATCCGGCGAACCCGATAATTTCTCCCTCGTGCAGGGAAAAAGAAACATCTTCAAACTCGCCCTTCCGCGTAAGCGAGCTTACCTCCAGGAGCTTTTCCCCGATATTCCGTTCACGAGGAGGAAACATCGCTTCCATGGATCTTCCCACCATCATCCGGATGACTTCATCCGGGATGGATCCTTCCTTCTTTACCGAACCGATATATTTTCCATCCCTCAAGACCGAGATCGTATCACAAATGTGGAAGACTTCTTCTATTTTGTGGGATACATAGAGGATAGTCATTCCTCTTTCCTTGAGCCGGCGAATGAGGGTTACGAGCTGCTTCACCTCGTGTTCCGTCAAAGAGGAAGTCGGTTCATCCATGACGATGATTTTCGCGTTCAAAACCAAGGCCTTGCATATTTCGACAATTTGCTGGTTCGCTATAGAAAGGCGCCCCACGATTTCCCCCGGATTGACGGTGGAACCTAAATATTGCAGCACCTCACGGCTTTTTTCCCGCATATAATTCCTGTCGACCACCCCTCCCGTGCGAACCGGTTCGCGCCCCAGAAAAATGTTTTCGGCAACCGAAAGATCCCTGATCACCGTTAACTCCTGGAAGATCGTCGCCACACCCTGGGTCTGCGCATGATGTGCAGCCGTGAAAGACATTTCCCGGCCATCGATAGACATTTGCCCTTCATAATCGGTAATAATGCCTGAAAGTATTTTTATGAGTGTACTTTTGCCCGCACCGTTTTCTCCAACCAAACCGTGAATTTCACCTTTCTCAATGCGCAAGGACACATCATCCAGTGCCTTCACACCGGGGAATTTCTTGGACAGCCGCTCGAAAACTATCATAACGCCTCCACGTACGGGTCAATATGAAATGCGGGAAGAAGCGTGAATCACTCCTTCCCGCATTGTTCCATTATCTCACACTTAGAAATCGAATATATCTACATTTTCAGGAGTCAAAAGGGTATCGGGAACATAGGATGTCCTGTCTTCGGGGATGGTTACCGGAACTCCCGCCCAGCCAAAATCCTGGCCGGCTTCCGGAAGAGAGCCGTCCACAAGGTAATTATAAGCGATCAATACCCCTAAATAGGTCATCTGGGCCGGATCGAGAGCGAGTGCTCCATTCACCCAACCCATTTTTACGGCTTCTGCGTTTTGCAGCGGGAGCGCCACTCCCCAAACAGCGACCTCACCGGCCATCCCGGCATTCACAGCCGCCTGCACGGCAGCCGGTACACCGGTGGTAACGGTGCTTGCGAACCCACCGAGGTCCGGATGCGCTTGCAGGATTGACTCACTCTGGCTCAGGGCCAATTCATAGTCATTATCTGTAGCAAAAACACCGATCATTTCGATATCGGGGTGTTCCGCCAACGCTTCTTCGATCGCCCGCTGTCTCATTTCCAGGAAAGGTGACCCCAAACCGCCTGTCAAAATTGCGACCTTCCCGCTGTACCCAATATCCTCAGCGATTCCCCCACCGATATTTGTTCCGCTTTGGGCAGGTTCCCATCCGGAAGCGGTCCAGATAATATCCGTCCCGGGAGCCCCGATGTCGAATCCGAACACTGGAATTCCCTTTTCGATAGCGTCAGCTATCGGCCTCGCCATTGCTTCGGAGTCGACCGCGGCCAGAACGATGGCATCGACCCCCCGGTTCACCTGGTCATTGAAATAATCGAGCTGTCGGGCTACATCTTCGCGTTCCGGTGCGGTAAAAACAACATCGATCCCGAGGTCTTCTGCTGCCTTCTGTGCACCTTCTTCACACCTGACCCACCATGGGTGACCCAGCGACAATGGAATGACGGCGATTTCCATGCCCTGCGCAGCTGCCACAAAAATCAGGCTTAGAGAAAAAACGGCCAATACCAACACGAGCATAAGCTTTTTCATCCTGAACATCCCCCTTATGTATAAAATGCCCGGCTCCATTGCCGGGTAATACCGCGTTTATGATACCTGGTTTCGAATCACCTTGCTTATTTTCCACTTTGCATTTCAGAAACCGCTTCCAAGACACCATCTGCCAAATACCGAAGCTGCTCGGAATTGAAACCATAGAGGGGAAGGTGAGTGAAGCGCCGGTTAAATACTGCTTCGGTCTGCGGACAACTTGCCTCGATATCCTCAACCGGGTACCCCAATCTCTTCACCACATCAAACTTATAGAGGGGAGCAAAGTGAGGAATATTGGTGATTCCTCTTTCCTGAAGTTTTTGCTTCAAGGTCTGAATATCCCCTCCGGCTTTCTCCGGATCAATCTGCAAGAGAAATAAGTGGTGCGTTGATTTGATAACAGAGGTATCCATCGGTGGTACTATTATAGCGTCATTTTCTTTCAACCGCTCGACCAGGTATTCGGCGTTTTTCCCGCGTTCCGTGATAATCGAATCCATGCGCTTCATCTGCTGGATCAAACCTATCGCCTGTATCTCGGTAGATGATGAGTTCCCTGCGGCGAAAGTACCGTACTTCCCATCAAGGGGGACTACATCGTACAGCCAGTTTTTGATTTTCCGGCTCATGTCTACCCCAAGGAAGCGGCATTTTCCGAAATGTTCTCCGAAGGGAAGATTGGTGCACACGATCCCTCCTTCACCAAAGGAGGTGACATTTTTCACTTCATGGAAACTGAACGAACCGAAATGACCGATAGTACCCGCTTTTTTGTCTTTATATTCTGCACCGAAGGCGTGCGCCGCATCTTCTATGACCACGAGGTCATATTTTTCCGCCAGGCGCATGATCGGATCCATATCCACCGGCCATCCTCCGATATGGACGGGAATAATCACCTTGGTTTTTTCTGTGATCTTTCTTTCCACGTCTTCAGGATCCATATTGATGGATTGCGGATCAACGTCAGCAAAGACAACTTTCGCACCAATCGATAACGGGTAAGAAATGGTTGCTATAAAGGTGATGGCAGGAGCGATGACTTCATCTCCAGGTCCCAGGTTGGCATAGTTGTACCCAATCTCAAAACCGGCAGTGGCATTGGTGAGAAACGAACAGTACTCCACTCCCAAATACTCTTTTATAATTACCTCGAGCTCGGCGACCTTCGCTCCCAGTGATAATTTTCCGGGAGACTTCCCATGTCTGCTCAAGGAACGTACCGCGTCTTGCACCCCTTTTAATGCTTCGTCATAGCCGTCGCCATTTTTCTGGAAAAAAAACTTGATGAGCTCGATCACATCATCGGCATTGTAGTTTTCCCCCACCGCGGCCCAGGGGACCTGAGCAGGGCCTGAATCATAACGAAAATCCGATGGTTTTTTTGGCATTACCTTTCTCCTTTCCTGCCTGTATTTTTTATTCACTCTATTGAGCGTTATAAACATTCATTGACGCTAACCTAATTATTTTTGATATCCTTCTAATGGCAGCTGTTCATTCACATCCTTTTTGAGGATACTATATATTAGCATGTATTTTGTCAATGAATTTTAGTTATAATTATACTTCTACACATTGTGATATTGTATTTATCAAATATCCTATACAGATTTAGTTTATTAAAAAACCGTGATATTACATTTTTGTAACACCTATACTTTTATAAAGTCTCACCAGAACTTCGCAATAGGTCTCCTGTGTCGGTATTATAAGAATTTTGAACGTCCTTCTCTTGTGTGACGTCGCACACAATACTCGAAACAGGAGTGTGGTAATTTTCCTGAATACTTTGAGCAACTC
>PWXL01000012.1 GCA_003561145.1 Candidatus Atribacteria bacterium | reverse complement strand
TGATAGGAGTACCCACCTTGAAGGGGAATTCTTTTCCTTCAACACTGTAATTCACAAAAACCGAGGAAAGAAAAAAGTTTGAACGTCCACGGTGCAGAAAAGAATGTCCAAAGGCTAGAAAACGATCTTCTTCGCGGGCGGTTAAGGTACCGATAGAAACGATATCCACGTCTCCCTTGACCAGCTGAACTCCTACCGCACTCCCGGGAATGAGTTCCGCTTCGTCTGCTTCGAATCGAACCCGGTAGGGAGATACATGCGGTAACATTACTACTTCTCTCCAGGACACGTTCTTACGCAGGTGTTCGCCTCCGCGGCCGTCCAAACCCAATACCAGGAGAACAGACTGAGGGGACCATGCCTGTACAAACGAAATATCACGAGGTTTTTCCCACAATTTCACCATGGCTTCAATAGGGGTAACAAGGCCGACCATATTATCTCGTGCCTGCCAACTGTATGCCAAGGCACCGGCGATTTTCCCCTGAATCATTATGGGACTTCCACTCATGCCAGCCGAGATGCCCCCACTCCGGCGCACCCTCTCGTCCACTACCTCGATAATAAAATAACTCTCCTCGACCATGTGACTTTCTACAACATCAACCACACGTACGTTAAAATCATCGACTTGTGTTCCGTAAAATACGGTTCTCCCTACCCCTTCCATACCACGTTTTAACTGGGAAAGGGGGTAAATATCGAAGCTCCTGCTGTTTGCTTCCCCTGCGTAGCCGGTAAGAAAAATAACACATATCCAGAGCACATTGATCAGAAGAATACCGGCTCTCCGAGAATTGTGTAACACCGCTTATCCGTTCCTCCCTTTGGTATACAAAAAGCCGTCGCGGAGTGACTTAAGATTATCCAGTACTTTTCCGGCCCCCAGTGCGACACATGAGACCGGCTCCTCTGCGACATAGGTCGGAGTACCCAAAGCCTTGGTAACCATCTCATCAAGTCCACGTAAAAGAGCTCCTCCCCCGGTAAGACATATACCCTTCTCTCCGATATCAGCCGCCAGCTCCGGGGGAGTATGCTCCAAAACAATCCGCGCGGCGTCAATAATAGAGGAAAGCGGATCAGACAGGCACTTGTATATCTCGGTAGACGTGATGGAGATGGCTTTAGGAAGTCCTGTCACCAGGTCCCGCCCTTTCACCTTCGCAGTTACTTCCTCATCCGGAAGCATGGCGGCACCAATTTCTATTTTCAGAACCTCAGCAGTCCGCTCACCGATCATCAAGTTAAACTTCTTCCGCAGGTGCCGGATCAGGTGGTCATCCATCTTATCTCCACCTACTCTTACCGTCTGGCTGACTACGACACCTCCAAGTGAGAGAACCGCAATATCACTTGTACCGCCCCCTATATCAATTATCAGGCTTCCTGAAGGTTCTGAGATATCGAGGCCCGCTCCCAGCGCGGCGGCCATAGGCTCTTCAATAAGATACGCTTTCCGTGCTCCTGCATGGTAGGCTGCATCAAGAACCGCCCGTTTCTCGACCTCGGTACCCCCGGAGGGTATACAGATGACGATATCCGGTTTTATGACACCCTTGCCGCACACACGCTGAATAAAATACGTCAACATCTTTCGTGTTATTTCATAGTCATCGATGACACCATCTTTCAAGGGACGATGGGCAACGATGTATTCCGGGGTCTTACCGATCATTTCCCTGGCTTCACGGCCGATAGCCAATACCTTGTTGGTACCCTTGGTGATGGCCACTACAGAGGGTTCGTTCAGGACGATTCCCTTGCCGTGGACGTAAATCAAGGTAGTTGCCGTTCCCAGGTCTATTCCCAAACGTTTATTCCACATGGAAGTTCCCTCCGCTCATTCTTTCACTCTCTCAATTGCCGCTCCCAAATAACCAAGCTTCCGCTCTAAGCCTTCGTACCCTCGGTCTACATGGGAAACACCGTAAATTTCCGTTTCTCCTTCTGCCGCCAATCCCGCGATAACCAAACCAGCACCGGCCCTGAGGTCTGTAGCGGTTACCTGGGTACCGGTCAGTGTGTGCACTCCCAGAACCACTGCGCTTCTCCCTTCCACCTTTATATTTGCTCCCATCCTCTCCAACTCGCCTACATGTGCAAAACGGTTTTCAAAAACCGCCTCAGTCACCACGCTCACACCGTCAGCTAAAGAGAGGAGAGACATAAATTGCGCCTGCATATCAGTTGGAAATCCTGGAAAGGGCATGGTCTTGATGTCAGTTCCCCTCGGTCGACCTTCCATGGATATGCACACTGCTTGATCCCCTACCCGTTTCACCTGGGCTCCTACCTCCTCAAGCTTTGTGGTAACCGATAATATCAGCGATGGGTGTACTCCTTTCACTGTCAACTCTCCACCAGTCGCAGCGGCAATAACACAAAATGTCCCTGCCTCGATACGATCGTTTATAATATGGTGTTCACAGCCTGTGAGATTCTTCACCCCCCGGACAGTTACCGTATCGGTGCCTGCACCTTCGATCTCGGCTCCCATGGCCGTAAGAAAACGTGCTAAATCGACTATTTCCGGTTCCCTAGCTGCGTTGGCGATAACCGTTTCATCTTCTATGGTGGCAGCAAGCATCATGATATTTTCAGTAGCTCCTACACTGGGGAAATCGAGATACACTTCGTCTCCCCTCAGCCCCTCCGACCAGGCTTCAATATAGCCTGAATGGGTGGTTACCTTCACTCCTAAATGGGTAAAACCCTTGAGATGGAGATCAACCGGGCGGGAACCGATAGCACATCCCCCAGGCAGCGGAACATGCGCCCGTTGAAGACGGGATATGAGAGGTCCGATAACCAGAAAAGAAGCCCGCATCTTGCGAATAAGTTCATAAGGGGCGTCAGAAGTTTTCAGGTCACCGGGATGAATCCGGTAGGTTCCCCGGGTGAGCCTTTCCACCTTGACACCCAAGGTCTCAAGCACTTTCACCATAGTCTGAACATCGAGGAGGTCGGGAACATTATGTAATACTGAAGGAGTTTCACTTAATAAAGTAGCTGCCAAAATTGGCAAAGCGGCGTTTTTTGAGCCTCCAGCCTGTACCTGACCATAGAGAGGTTTCATGCCCTGGATGCAAAACTTTTCCACCTCGGTTCTCCTTTTCAGGGATTACCGGAATCCAGACCTGTCCGTTCTTCCGAGGAAAAAGAAAACTCTCCATACCGGTACAACATGTGAAGCACGCGGTGGATAGGCCGGAAACCATACATATTATACCGCAACTTTGCTGGTTCGTCTCGCCAGAGTATCATCCTATTCTTTCATCAGCTTTCCCTTTTTTCCTTCTCTTTTCCCTGCGTTTCTCTCCCTTCCACCTGCAGGTTTTTTTTCTTGTCCGAACGGCCTGTTTTCTTGGGTTTTTTCCCCTTTTGATTCGCCTCCTGTGAGCGAACAGGAGCATCAAACTCGAAGCCGATCTTTCCCTCATCCTGAAGCACCAGGCGAGCGGAAAAACGCCTTCCTTTCTTTGAGCGAAAGCCGGATATTTTATCTGTACGGCCCGTTTCAACCAGCTTTCGTGCCTGTACCCGAGTGATCTGACGGCTCAAGACCCTCTTCCAGAGGGTAAACGAACAGCCCTCTTTCCAGCGGGAACACCCAAAAGCACTCCGGTTTTCCAGAACGGGTGCGCCACAGAGAGGACATTTTCCTACCGGTTGGTTCATTTTTTCTCTTTCACCGGTATCTTCCTTCTCCTTCACCTTTTCCACCATTTCCACTGTAAGGCGCTTGATATTTTCCATGAATTGTTTCCGTTCACAGTGGCCACTCTCTATCTGGCTCAATTTTTTCTCCCACTCCCCGGTAAGCTGGGGAGAAGCAAGTTCCGGAACAGGAATTCGCTCCACCAGGCCTATAAGCTCCATACCTTTGGGGGCAGGGAAAAGGGTCTTCCCCTCTCTTTCCACGTAGCCCACCTCGATGAGGCGTTCGATTATCGAAGCTCTTGTAGCGGGTGTACCGATACCGGATGATTTCAAGGCCTCCCGCAATTCCTCTTCTTCAACGAACCGGCCGGCCGCTTCCATGGCAGAGAGTAAGGTGGCTTCTGTATAGCGAGGAGGAGGTTTCGTTTCCTTGTGCTCGCTCCAGGAGCGCTCTGTTATAACCTTTTCACTCTCTCTTACAACGGGAAGGAATTCTTTTCCAGCGGTAAGCGGTTTTTCCCCGTAGGCCGCTCTCCATCCAGCTTCTTCGAGCACCTTTGAACGGCTGAGGAATACCTCGTTTTCCACAACTGTTTTGATGCGCCGGTGCGCCCACACAGCGTCGGGCAGAAAAGCACTGAGAAAACGCTTGGCTATCAAATCCATCACTTTGTATTCATCCGCTTTCAGGGAGTCCCAGTTTATCTTCTCGCCTGTGGGGATAATAGCGTGATGATCGCGAATCTTGGACGAATTGAAGACCCTCCGGTCGGCAAGAGCTGAACGGCGTTTAAAAGAAGTGCGGGTGATTTCGGAAAAACCGCATTGACCGAGCATTTTCCAACACTTTTCAACTTGTGATCCCAGGTCTTTTGAGAGATACCGCGAATCTGTACGGGGGTATGTAATCACTTTATGTCCCTCGTACAAGCGCTGGGCGGCATGAAGAGTCCTGCGGGCAGAAAATCCGTATCTTCGGTTGGCATCCCTCTGTAACTCAGTAAGATCGTAGAGTAACGGATGGGCTTCTCTGCTCTTCCGGTCAGAGAATTCATCAACTTTTCCTTCTTTTCCCTCTACTTTCGCTACCAGTGAGGATGCCTCTTCTTCCTTATATACCCGGTCTTCCTTTGCTGTCCATTTACCAATGTATGTCTCTTCCTCAGCACGGAATTCTGCAAACACTTCCCAGTAAGGTACAGGTGTGAAATTCTGTACCTCACGCTCACGTTCCACAAGTATGGCCAATGTGGGAGTCTGTACACGGCCGACAGACAGCAGTACCTTGAAGCGGGCAGTAAATACCCTGGTGCCGTTTATTCCCACTAACCAATCTCCTTCAGAGCGGCAACGGGCAGCAGCTCCCAATCGGTCGAATTCATCACCCGGCTTCAGTTTTTCAAAGGCTTCGCGAATGGCGGGTACTGTC
Organism: Candidatus Atribacteria bacterium; assembly: GCA_003561145.1. Classification (GTDB taxonomy): domain Bacteria; phylum Atribacterota; class Atribacteria; order Atribacterales; family Atribacteraceae; genus Nitricultor. Next base: position 9,337 of record PWXL01000012.1, on the reverse strand, counting down.
ATTGAAGAGAGCCACAAGCGGAAAACGTGTTTCTCGCAACCGGTATTCTGGTATATATTCCTAAAAATGAGTTCCCCTTCACGGCCGGCGTCGCAAGCATTGACGACTGCTTCCACTTCGTCCGATGCCATCCACTTTTTTATGACCTTGAGCCGCTCCTTCGTATCAGAAATCGCCTTGAGCTTGAATGTGTCAGGAATAACAGGTAATAAAGCCAGCCGCCACATTTTCCACTTTTTATTGTAGTCTTCAGGCTCAGCCAGGGTTACCAGGTGGCCTACCGCCCAAGAAATAACATACTGTTCATTTTCCAGGTATTCCTTCTTGTTGGAAAATTTTCCCAGGGCACGGGCAAGGTCACGTGCTACGCTTGGTTTTTCGGTTATAATCAACTTCTTTCCCATGCAACATCCTCTTTCGGCTCCATCCATAAGCGATAGAGAGGTTTTCGGTATATTGACTCACTCTTCTTTTCCCTCTTGAAGAGGCGTTTCCCTTGTATCACAAATCTATTCCTTGCGCAAGGGTGAAGAAACACCATGGGTGAATGGTGCAGAGCAGTGCCTGTCTCAGCGAGGATTATATATCACAAAGCAGTAAAATACTATTTCCGTTGATCCGGAAACCGTCGAAAGGGCCTGTGCGGACCGGGGATATATTCGACAGTAGGACGGGATTGAGGTGGTTGAGGATATAATTTCATCAATTCAAAAACCTCTGCAGGCAGACCTTCCTTGACGGGCAGACCAAGTGAAGAAGCTAATTCCAGCGATATAGGGAAATCGTGAGTCCACCTTCCCTCTGACAAAGCCCTGGCCAACTCCTCGGCACGATTCTTTTCCATGCGGTCCTTAACCAGATTATAAATGACCTCACGTACCTGAGCCACCGCTTTACGCGCAATATCACCAAGAATAAGAGTTTCATCATCCCGGTGAGGATTGGGTTCTTCCAGAGCTTTGATAACAGAAACGGCCGGATATTGGGTAGCCCCGGTACGAATTTGAGGATCCACCGGTCCAAGAACAGCATTTGAATCCATGACAATAGAGTCTGCAGCCAGCGCTATCAGTGTTCCACCGGACATTGCGTAATGCGGGAGGAAGACAGTTACCGCCGCAGGATGTTTTTTCAAGGCTAAAGCAATTTGTTCGGCTGCAAGAACCACCCCACCAGGGGTGTGAAGGACCAGGTCAATGGGGACATCATCAGGAGTTTGGCGAATAGCCCGTAAAAGATTCTCCGAATCTTCGATACTTATGTAGCGGGACAGAGGAATGCCTAAAATGCTCATAATTTCCTGGCGATGGATCATTACCATCGCTCGTGACCGCCTTTTCCGCTCAATGGTTCTGAGAACACTCATTCTCTGTTGTTCCAAGACTTTGCGTTGCACAAGGGGATACAGTGCAACAATCAGAAATACTAAGAATATAATTTCCCACACCGTGGCACCACCTCTGTACATTCAGTGAGTTAAAAACCGTAGGTCATGAGCCAAGTTCGCATTCGGTTAGAGATACAGGGTATGGAACTTCTCACTTCTTATTCCACACCGTTCTCCTTTTAAAGACATTTCCTCCCATTGTATCGTATGCTACAAGCAGAGGAAAGGATTTCACCTCGATTCTTCGCAGGGCTTGTGGGCCCAGTTCAGGATATGCCAGAAGTTTCATGTCCGTTACAAAACCTCTCAGATATGCCGCTGCTCCCCCACAGGCTACCAGATACACAGCCTTGTACTGCATATGAAGTTGCATTCCCCGGAGGGTACGGTCTCCTTTTCCCACAGTTGCCGCAATTCCCCTTTCCAACAGCGGTTGTATAAAGCGATCAACCCTGGCAGATGTAGTTGGACCAACCGCCCCGACCGCGTTCCCGGAGGGCGGGGGTGTAGGACCAGCGTGAAAAATCACCGCACCCTCAAGGGTGAAAGGCACTTTATCCGCCTGTTCCAATACCTCGACCAATGCACGCAAGGTAGCATCACGGGCTAAAAACATTTCTCCTGTCAAGGCAATCCATTCTCCAGCGCGCAAGGACAATACAACCTCTGGAGTGAGAGGAGTATCCACTGTGCGCGGGGGGGGACATGCATTCACCATGTGAGTACCTTCCTGCGAAAAACGTGGCAACTTGCAACCATCGCTACCGGAAAAGTGGCAATATGACAAGGGCCGCTTTCTATCCTGACTTCAAGACAGGTTGTTTTACCGCCTACCCCCTGGGGTCCTATACCGGAACGGTTGATCGATGATCGTACTCTTTTCTCCAGTGCGGCATAGCGTGAATCAGGATGAACAGTCCCGAGAGCCCGGCTCAGGGCACGGGTAGCAAGGGAAAGGACCGTCGCACCAGTTCCCCCTGCACCAATTCCCAAAACAAGAGGTGGACAGGCACGAGCTCCTTTTTCATGTACCACTGAGAGGACAAACGCTTCAAGTTTTTCAAATCCGCTGCCGGGTTCAAGCATGGCCAGGGCGGAAAAATTATCACAGCCTCCGCCTTTCACCAAAAGAGTTACCTTGAGTGTGTCACCTTCCAGAGGTTCATACGTGTATACTCCAGGGGTATTGTTCTTCGTATTTTCCCCAAAAAGAGGATCTGAAAGCATGGAACTTCGAAAGGAGGATTCACGATACACCTCCCTCACTGCCTGATCAAGAAGAGAGGAAAGGGGCGGCCCAGTAATCACCACATCCGTTCCTATTTCCGCATGCGCCGTTACCACTCCTGTATCCTGACACAGCGGAAGCCCCTGAGACACGGCAATCCGGTGATTTTCTAAAATTTGAAAGAGCATTTCCCTGGCAGGCCCAACTTCTTCCTGCCAGGCAATGTGTAACCTTTCGGTGAGACAGGATGGCGGAGTTGTATTCAACTCCTTGAGTGCATTTTTCAAGCTTGGGATAATTTCTTCTCCGCTTAGGTATTTCACTGTATACTCCCTGTTTGCTTCGCCTTTTTTGTTATCAATTATCACATGGTTTCCGGGTCAGGCAGTGCTATGTGTCCGTTGTCGACCATCAGGCGGGTCATCTCCTGGGCACGGTGAATCATCTTCTCCGCCTCTTCCCTGATGCATGCAGAAGGCAGGGGTTGTCGGGCCAAACCTTCCCTTGTAGCGGCCTCAGCCACCGCTACAGCTTCTTCAACGTACACCCCCCATTCTTCCATGCTTGGGATGACCGAGTCTTCTTCTATACCCCGCCGGCGGGCAAAATCATACAGAGAACCGGCGGCTGCCAAACACATGGAATCCGTGATAGCCTTGGATTGAATAGTAAGAACTCCTCGAAAAAGGCCGGGAAAACCAAGCGAGTTATTCACCTGGTTTGGAAAATCAGAACGGCCCGTAGCCACCACCCTGGCACCGGCTTCCTTCGCTTCCCACGGCCATATTTCCGGGGTTGGATTTGCACAAGCGAATACTATCGCGTCAGTATTCATGGTAGCTACCCAGCGGGGTAAAATCACACCGGGACCCGGAGTTGAAAGAGCTATCAATACATCACGACCCGCTATTGCTTCCTCTTTTCCCCCTGTTATATTTTCCCCGTTGGTTAATTCGCAGAGTTCCCATTTCCAGGGGTTTGTTTCGGCAAGTTCGTTACGCCGACGGTTGAGAATACCAGTACTGTCACATAATACTATGTTTTCACCAAGTACCCCTGCCTGCATCAATAAATGCGCAATGCGGACGTTTGAAGCTCCGGCACCCACGAGAGCCACCCGTATGGTGTCAAGGCTTTTATTGACCACTTCAAGTGCCCCGAACAAACCTGCCACTGTCACGAGGGCGGTTCCCTGCTGGTCGTCATGCCAAACAGGAATTTCACATTCTTTCTGTAATCGCTCTAAAACAAGAAAACAAGCCGGTTGTGATATATCTTCAAGGTTAATGCCTCCAAATCCGGGCTGCAGAGCCTTGACCATGGAAACAAACTCATCGGTAGAATTGCTGCGAAGACATAAGGGCCACGCATCAACTCCTCCCAGGTAGCGAAAAAGCAGTGCCTTCCCTTCCATTACGGGCAAGGCGGCTTCTGGTCCTATATCACCTAAGCCAAGAACACGCGATCCATCAGTAACAACTGCTACTGTATTCCATCTGCCGGTTTGACTGAAAGATTCCTCCGGGTCGGCGGCAATGGCACGGCAGACTTCGGCGACTCCGGGTGTGTACCAAATCGCGAAGTCATCGTAACTTCGCACCGGACATTTCAAGGCAACCTCTATCTTTCCACGATAAAAGGGATGGAGTTTCCTCGCCTCTCTCAGCGGCTTTTCGAGTTCGTAATTTTCTTTTTTTCCAGCCATGATTCAGCAACCTTCTTTAGGATTGCCAGTGTCTTCACCACAGGTGGTGAACGTCATCATAAACAAAATCCTCATAAATCTCATCCACTTCAGCCATTACTTCTTCGGTTAAGGGTGGTAAAATACTTGTACGGGCATTTTCTATGGCCTGTGAAGCATTTTTAGCTCCGGGGATTACTGTAGTTACCTGGGGAAACATGAGAATCCACTTCAGTGCGAATTGTGCCATGGTATATCCTTCGGGCTGAATTTCTTTCAAACGCTCCACAGCTTCCAAGCCCCTCTTATAATCAACACCGGCGAAGGTTTCTCCCCGGTCAAATGACCGGCCTTCGCGGTTGAAAAATCTATGATCATCGTGTGAGAATTCCGTTTCAGAAGTCATTTTACCGGTCAACAATCCCGAAGCGAGGGGAACACGTGCAATGACGGCCACATTCTTTTTTATGCATTCCTGGAAGAACAGCTCCGCAGGCCGCTGACGAAACAGATTAAAAATGATTTGTACGCTCCTCACGCCAGGGTACTCAATGGCTTTGAGACCTTCTTCCACTTTTTCCACACTTACACCGTAGTACCGTATTTTTCCTTCTGATACCATATTGTCAAGGATTTCAAATGTCTCGGGCCGATAATAAACTTCCCAGGGGGGACAATGAAGCTGTAAAAGATCCAGGGTTTCTACATTGAGATTTTGAAGGCTTCTTTCTACAAAAACAGTCAGGTTTTTTTGATTGTATCCCTCTGCAGAATGAGGTGAAAGACGTCTCCCTGCCTTGGTGGCTACGATTACCTGTTCCCTTCTTTCTTTCAAAACCTTGGAAATAAGTTTCTCGCTTCGTCCATCACCATACACATCGGCCGTGTCTATAAAGTTCATTCCCTCATCAAGAGCCTTTCGTAAAGCATCCAAAGCATCTTTTTCAGGTACCTCTCCCCAGCCGCTCCCAATGGCCCATGCACCAAAACCAACCTCGCTCACCGCCCAGCCGCAACCGTCTAAAATACGCTTATTCACGGATGTTCACCTCCCTAGAGAAATCCTAACCATCATACCACATCGTTCAGAGGATTTTTGGTAAAGAGTGGACGATACTGTACTGGTTATCGGGATGCGAAACGGCAATGACCGTATGCTTGAAAAGCTGGGACGAGCCCCACAATGCGGGAAGTTATAAGCACTGTTGAAACATTTCGAAAGAGTGGTTTCATTGCGGTGGTGGATTCCATTTTCGAACTTGCGGGAGAACATCCTGCAGATGAGACGTCGACCCGTGACGGTATCGAGTGAATAGTAAAAATAGGGGGTCACATCCACACCCACATGTTTTTATCTTCACCGAGCAGTACCCTGGCCGGAACTCCACCGGGTCCGGTTTCTCTTCGTTGACGGCTCTTCGGTCAATGGCAACAACAGGGAATGAAGGCCGGTAAACTGGTATCGTCAACCATTCAAGAGAATAATTACTGCAATGATGCTGTATTGGCTCATCAGGCGGAAAAACGGAAATATATCACATCACCGTCTTGTACCTCGTATTCTCTCCCCTCCAGGCGTACTTTCCCTTCGCGCCGAAGTATCTCCATGGATCCCTTTGATATAAGATCTGTGTAGCCTACCACTTCCGCCTTAATAAAACCCTTCTCCATATCGGTATGGATTTTCCCCGCGGCAGCCGGTGCCTTCGTACCCGATGGTATCTCCCATGCTCTCAATTCCTTTTCATTAAAGGTAAAGAACGTGAGAAGGCCCAACGCCCTGTATACTTCCCTGATCAAGAGATGCAGACCGGCTTCTTCAACACCATAAGCTTGTAGAAAGTTTTCCCGTTCCCGGGGTGGGAGTTCACAAAGTTCCTCTTCAAGCTTGGCATACACTTTAATGAGAGAAACTTCGTTCAGTGGTGGTGTTTGCCGCGAATGGGCAAACACGTGTGCCGAGTCTTCGCCCTCATCACAGTTGGCTACGTACACCACCGGCTTCAGTGTGAGAGGTTGCGAAGGACAGAGTATCGCTTTCTCTTCGCGGGTTAAAAAGAATGATCGTAAAGGAACAGCCTCATCCAGTGCTTTCAGACAACGCTCAAGCACCATATGCTCAATTTCGATTGACGAGTCTTTTATCTTGCGGACCAGTTCCCGGGTCCTGGTAAATCGGCGTTCCAAAACTTCACGGTCGGCCAGGAGAAGCTCCATTTCTATAGTTTCATAGTCCCTCGCCGGATCGATACCTCCCATCACATGGGCTACCTGTGAATCACTGAAAAAACGTAAGACATGGGTTATTGTGTCCACACCTCTCACTTCGCTGAGAAACTGGTTTCCCAAACCCTCTCCTTTACTCGCTCCCTTCACCAATCCAGCTACATCAACGAATTCTACAGCAGCAGGTACGGTGCGAGGAGGAGAAAGAATTTTGTTCAACCTATCAATGCGCTCATCCGGAACTTCAACCACACCGTGATTAGGATCAATAGTGGTAAAGGGGTAAGGGGCAGTAGGAGCATGAAGGCGGGTAAGCAGGTTGAAAAGGGTGGTTTTTCCAGAATTTGGTAAACCTAAGATGCCCGCTTTCACACCCATGTAGGTATCACACCTCGATACGGCTGTCTTGGGGTTTCAGTCTTTCCTCACCCCGGCGAATTTCCCTGATTTTCCGCTCGAGTTCCCTCCGGGGAACCATAACAAAACGGTTACACCCCTGGCACTTCAGCCCTATATCGACTCCAAGGCGTGTCACTCTCCATTCCCGGCTCCCACAGGGATGTGTTTTTTTCAGGGTGAGGATGTCCTCGACCTGAATACGGACAATACCCACGTGCTCCCCCTTCTTATATGTTTTTTACCTCTCTCCTCCCGCACATTGTGACAAAAGGAGAGAGGTGTGTTCAGGAATAAGTATCTTGGCTCACCACTTTCTCCAGGGGACGGCGTGGTGTTGGCTGGGGGTTTTTTACCGGATACCCCAATGGAGTCAAGGCAACGACCCTGACTTCCACTGGAATTGAACAAATTTCTTTCACTTTGTTTTCGTCAAAATCACCAATCCAACAGGTCCCGAGGTTTTTATTCCAGGCTGCCAGAGTTAAATGATCCATTGCAATTGCCACATCAATAGGCCAACTTTCCATGTACCGGCCTATATACCCTCCTCGTCCGGTAGCACAGGCTATCACTATTACGGGGGCCTCCCCTACAAATTCCTGCCCGGAAGCTTGGGCTAAGAGCCGCCTCTTTTTTTCATTTCTTACAACTATAAATTTCCAGGGTTGGAGGTTTTTTGCCGAGGGTGCGAGATGAGCGGCATCAAGAATCTCCTCGATATCCTGCCATACAACTTCCTCGGGCCAGAACTTCCGGACACTGCGCCGGTTCCTGATCACATCCATGAGCTCCATAACCCAATCCCTTCTTTTCTCTTATCGGTCAGGATGCTACTCTCCGTGGTATACGTATCTCTGTATACGGTTGTAAATTATATACATCTTCAATTATGTCCCGATTGGCGTCCAATATCAGCTCCCACTTTGTTCCGTCCTGGTAATACCTTCTGGCGATGTTCCATAAATTATCCCAAGGAAGGATTACATAAGAAGTATACTTGGCTAATTCATCGAGTTGCACGGTGAGCTCCTGGACACGCTGTTGTAAAAGCTCGATCTGTCGAAGCCTGTTGGCTAACTCACGTTCTAAAAAGGCTGCCTCATCCTCAACTCGTTCTTTTTCCCTCTCGAGTTCCGCAATTTCCACTTCGTACTCTCTCAGCCCTCGCAGTCGCTCAATTTCCTCACCAATGCGGGCAGCTTCCTCTCGCCTGGAATCCAATTCCTCCTGCAAAGCAAGTTTTTCATTACCAAGCCCTGCTATTTGATCTACGAGCTCCTCCTTTTTCTGATCGAGTAACACTAATTCTTCTTCAGTAATCTCTGCTATTTCTTGTTTCTCTATGTGTTGATACAACTTGTCGATATCCTGCCGGATCTCGTGCCGTTCCCTGCGTAATTCTTCCACTGTTTCCATTATGAGTTCGATTTCAGGTAGGGTAACTTCGTCCAATCTTTCAAGCATGACTTCGACATGGGCCTCGATACCTGCAATGTTTCGCTCCATTGCTTCCAATTTACCTTCGAGCTCGATTCGATCTAATTCACGACTGAATGTCTCAAGGTACTTCAGTCTCTCTTTTACTTCTTCAAAAGATTGCTCGACTTCTTCATGCAAAGCTTGAACAGTATCTTCACTCACTGCATCCGTTCGTAATTCCTCACGAAGTACATCCACGGTTTCACGTATCTGATCAATCCGGGTGTCGAACAAACCAGTAAAACTTTGCCATGTTTCCTCCATAACATTCAGGGACGCCGTAAGTTCGCCAAGCGACATTTCGGCTTCCAGTAAGCGTGCATCCAGCTCATCCCGGGAAACCACCAAATCTTCGAGCCGTGCATGCAAAACCTCTATGGCCTCAAGAGGAGTTTCCAATTCTCCTTCGAGATCGTCAATACGCTGCTGGACTTCCACAATGGCCTGATCCTTGAAAGTCAACCTTTCCAGCAATGCTTCCCGTTCTCCCGCCAACACCTCTATTTGACTGCTGATTTCAGTACGTTCCCTGGAGGCTTCCTCAAGTGCTGCCCTGATATTCTCGAGCACGGCAGGGCCTGGAAGATCCTGCAGTATATTTTCCAACCTATCCTCTACCGCTTGCACCACCTCTCCCGGCAATTCTTCAACTTCCTCTGAGATTCGCTCAATCCTGTCATTCAGGTCAGTGATAACATTCCTTACATCGAGATCCAATGCTCCCAGTGTATACTCGAGCTTTTCTACAACTCCACGTTGTTCGTCGATCTTTCCCCTGAGTTCTTCCTCAAAGGCAAAAACCTCTCCAAGTCCTTCCTCGAAAGCCGTCACTCTTTCACCGATCTCGGCCATCTCAGCACGCACCATCTGCTGCAGTACCTGCAATTCTTCAACCTGTTCGCTCTGCAGGCCGGAAAGGTCATCAACTTCTTCA
>PWXL01000264.1 GCA_003561145.1 Candidatus Atribacteria bacterium | reverse complement strand
CTAGTCAATGGAGATAACTCGTTTTTCTTCGGCTGCCTGGTATGCAGCTTCCACAACCTTTATGTTGCGTATGCCCACATCATAACTAATAAGCGGTTTTTTCCCTTCAACGATCCACTGGCTCATGGCATCGACTTCCTGGGCATAGAGAGACACAGGATCAAGTTCCACTTTTTTATACTCATCCATTGCCCGCACCTGGCTTGCGTCGTAGCCGCCTCCTGCTTCCTGGGAAAATACCTCCATCTCCCCTCCGCCGTCCTGGCCGATGGTCCGCCGGCAGAGCACCGCTCCCTGTGTTCCGTATATTTCGAGGACATTGCGTGAAGCCTGGTCCGGTACGTTGAAGAAATTGTCAACCATTCCCTGCGCACCGCTGCTACAACGCAACAATACAGTGGAGGCATCTTCCACTTCATAGTCATGGGTAAGAGTCCCGGTAAAGGCTGTTACCTCCTGTGTTTCACCCAAAAACCACTCCAGAAGGTCGATACAGTGGCACCCCATGTCAGAGAGCGCACCGCCACCACCCAGGGATTTGACCTGGCGCCAGGCACCGGGTATGGGAGGGAACCAGCAAGTCAACTGGGCCCGTCCACTCACCGGCTCACCCAAATCCCCTCGTTCGATCAATTCCTTGATGGCTTGGTGGTATACGCTGTAGCGCATCATAAAGGCGATACCCAGTCTCAAACCCTTGCTTTCGGCAAAGTCGGCCATCTTTTCCGCTTCTTCCAGGGTCATGGCCATGGGTTTTTCCACCAATACATGCTTTCCCGTTTGCAGCGCCGCCATACCCTGTTCAAAGTGGGCGGAAACCGGTGAAGCGATATACACGGCTTCACACCCGCCTTTCAAGAGCTCATCGATCGAGGTGGTTACATGGGAAATACCGGCTGATTCACCGGTTTCCTTTACCGCTGCTGCATCGACATCCATGAGAGAAACGATATCACTCTGCCGGGCATATTTCACCACTTCAGGAATGGTCCTGCGCCGTGCTATCCCTCCTGCTCCGATAACACCCCATTTCACTTTCAATCGGATCACCTCCTGTTATTTAGCGGTGTTCAATAAATATCGCCCGGCATGGCGCACCGGACGTGCCCCTGAGGTTGAGAGGCAAACACACGAGCTTCCCCGTGGTGCCGGATACTTTTTCAAGTCCCACCAGGGGAGCGAGAAGCAAGGTATCTCGGGCGAACAATTCACCGAGCATGCTTCCTTTTTCTTCCTGTTCGTCTTCTGACCATGATGCCTCGATGCATGGAATATCCACGCCAAGGAGACTGATTTCTTTCTCGAGTATCCACTGTATCGCATCCGGGTAAAGGGTTGGACAGGAAAGAACATAACCCGGTGTATTCCATCGCTTTCCCCAACCGGTGTCAATCAACAATGCCTCACCCGGTAAAAGAGGTGGAGCATGTTCCTTCAGAAGCTCTGGACCTATCCTGCTTTTATCCCTTTGCTCGGGCAGCCTGAGAACCTTTGCCACGAGGAAAAAACGGTCAACGGGGTATTGATCCAGTGTCTTGCCGTTATCAAGAACGTGTGAACCGGCCTCGAGATAGGTGCCGGAAATAGTCGATACAATGAGTTTTGAAGCGAAAAAACCGTCTTTTTGAACGGAGGCGATCGTGCTCACTTCAACGCGCGGCACGATATTTTCCAAGCCTGGAAGTTCATGATATCCCCACAAGCCGCTCTCAATGGGTCCACTGAGATCAACAATTTTCTCCATGGCGTCCTCCTTCACGTGTATTTCTTATTTTGCCGTATACCCACCGTCAACCGGCAGCACGGCCCCGGTAATAAAAGACGCATCATCAGAAGCCAAAAAACACAGCGCTTCCGCGATCTCTGCGGGCCTGGCGAACCGTCCCAGGGGGTGCATTGTGGAAATCTTTCGCATCGCCTGTTCCCGGTCCTCCTCCATGTCGAAAAGGCGCTCAATCATCGGAGTACGGGTGGTTCCCGGACACACGCAGTTGACCCGGATATTGTAGGGAGCGTAATCAACCGCCATTTGGCGGGTGAGCTGGATTATTCCCCCCTTCGAGGCGCAATACACCGCAGAATTCGGCCACCCCAGAAGACCGGATATAGAGGATCCATTGACGATCGAACCGCTTTTTTTCTTCTTCATGGCGGGTAAAACTTCTTTTGACATGAGGTAAGCCCCCTTGAGATTCACGGCTATCACCCAGTCCCATTCCTCCTCGGATGTGTTGATGACATCTGCGGAAAATTCAATTGCGGCGTTGTTCACCAGGACATCGATGGACCCGAAGCGCTCGAGAACGGCTCCGACCGCCTCGGCAGCCTCATCGCCACGGGTGACATCGGCCTGCACGGCCATCCCCCAGCCGTTTCCGCGTTGAATCATCTCAATTGTCTTTGTCGCACAAGATGCATCTCGATCGAGGACACCCACCCGGGCCCCCCGCTCGGCGAACAGGAGAGCCGCCGCCTGCCCGATCCCTGACCCTGCTCCGGTCACCAGCACAACATCATGCTCAAACATCCTCATTGTATCTCCCTCACTCCGTTTGCCGTATATCCACCATCGACCGGTAACGCTACACCGGTAATGAAAGAGGCAGCATCAGAAGCCAAAAACGCACACACGGAGGCTATTTCTTCCGGTCGCCCAATACGGTCAAGCAGGGCCATTTTCGAAAAAGTATCACGTGCACCCCGGGGGTCCTCCTGCTTACTGAGGTATACCCGGAACATTTCCGTATCAATGAAGCCGGGACAAATGCAGTTGACCCGGATATTGTAGCTTGCGTAATCGAGGGCCATTTCCTTCGTGAGAGTCACCTCACCACCCTTGGAAGCACAGTAGGAGGCCAAGACCGGGTTTCCCAACAATCCACGAATCGACGATATATTGATAATCGATCCACTCCTTTGCTTCATGAAATACTTGAGCACCGCCTTCGAAGTCAGCATGCACCCTTTCAAGTTGACCGCCATAACCCGGTCCCAATCCTCTTCGCTGATTTCATGCACCCGGTCAGGGGAGGTGGAGCTCCCGATTCCGCTGTTGTTCACCAGTACATCCAGTGAACGGAATTTTTCGACCAGGGTATCCACCATATCTTCCACCGCACGGCTTTGTCTCACGTCCGCGGGAAGCAGCATTCCCTCGCCCCCCTCGGCGACGATCATCTCCAGGGTCTTTTTCGCTCCTTCGGTGTTTTGGTGGTAATTCACTCCCACCATGGCGTCTTCCCTGGCGAACCGCACAGCGATGGCCCGACCGATCCCCGAACCGGCGCCGGTCACCAAAACTCCTTTACCCGAAAAGCGTTTTTCCATCGTCTTGTGTCACCTCTATAAATGCAGTGAAAGACTTAAACAATGATACATGACGTAAAGAAAAACCTTAAGGAATCAGGCACGAACTTTTCGGCGCAGAAAACCGAAAAGTGATTTCACGATCCCCTCCTGGCCCACCACGACGATCAGGATGATCCCCAGAACAATCACAGACCAGAACGGGCTGAGACCGAGCAGGCTGAAACCGTTGATCAGGAGAAACATGGCGAGAATGCCCAAAAGGGAACCGAGAATAGAGCCTTTACCGCCGGTAATCAAGGTCCCCCCTATGACGACCGCCGTTATAACCTCGAGCGGCGCATTGAGGCCGGCATCGGGAATCGCCGCCCGGATCCGTATAACCAAAAGAAGCCCGGCAAGAGCGGAAAGCATTCCACTGAGGATATACACAAAATATTTCATCAGGTTCACCGAAACCCCGGACAGGAAAGCCGCTCGTTCATTACCCCCCATGGCGAATATATACCTGCCCAGGGTGGTCTTGCGCAAGAGTAATGTAGCGAGTACACCGGAAATAACCAGAACAATAAACAAGAAAGGTATCCTGAAAATATACAGGTACCCCAGCTCGAGGAAGGATTCGGGAAAGGCCGT
>PWXL01000210.1 GCA_003561145.1 Candidatus Atribacteria bacterium | reverse complement strand
TTCCCTCACTGGTATTGGTATATACCAGAAGACAGGCGGTTTTGGTGCTCATGAGGTGATTATTGAAACGCCTGACCACCAGCTTGATTTAGCGGATCTATCGGTTGAAGAGATAGAGATGGTACTTCGGGCATATCAGGAACGGATGGCTGATTTGCAAGCAGACCGGAGAATCAGGTATTGTGTTATATTCAAGAACCAGGGATCCCAGGCAGGCGCTTCCATCCAACATGCGCATTCCCAACTTATAGGGGTTTCTGTTGTTCCAAAACTTGTGCAGGAGGAGCTTGAAGAAGCCGAAGTATTTTACCGCAAACACGGAGAGTGCATATTCTGCCATTCAGTAAGAGAAGAATTATCCAGCGGAAAAAGGGTTGTGACAAGCAATCAGAGTTTTCTTGCCTCCATTCCTTTTGCGCCCCGTTTCCCCTATGAAACGTGGATCATACCATTACAGCACGAAGCACATTTTACCCAGGTGGACCACAGTACCATGCGAGCTTTCGGCGATATTCTCAAAAGGGTACTGCTTGGCATCAAGCATACCCTCGGTGACCCGCCCTTCAACTACCTGCTCCATGTCGCCCCGTATCCGTGCGGTGATGATTCCACGTACCGGAAAAGCTATCACTGGCACCTGGAAATCCTGCCCATTCTCACAAAAGTGGCAGGATTTGAATGGGGAACAGGTTTTTATATTAACCCTGTGATTCCGGAAGCCGCGGCCCGAACCTTGCGGGAAGGACTTCCTGTTGAGCAGTGAGGGAGGGGAATATTCATGAGCGTGCGCTTTGCAATGATTTTAGCAGGAGGCAAGGAAGACAGGCTCAGTGTTATATCTGCAGAAAGAGCAAAATCAGCGGTTCCCTTCGGTGGTTTTTACCGCTTGGTCGATTTTTCCCTCAGCAATTGTGTAAACTCTGGTATTTTCGATGTAGGTATTCTCACGCAGTATCAACCACGTTCACTCATCGAACACATAGGGGTTGGCCGGCCTTGGGACCTGGACCGGAAAAGGGGCGGGGTAGAATTGCTGCAACCCTATCTCAGTCGCTCTGTGGGTGGATGGTACCGGGGTACGGGGGATGCCCTCTTTCAGAACTGGAATATAATTGAACGCAAAGAGGTGGAAGATCTGCTTGTTCTTTCCGGTGACCACGCCTACCTTATGGATTATGCACCTTTGGTAGACTATCATCGTCGCAGCGGTGCTGATATAACACTGGTCGTAACCCGGGTTGACCCTGCCGAGGCGCACCGCTTCGGAGTGGTGGAAACAGATTCACAAGGTACCGTCACAGCATTCGAAGAAAAGCCCGCACACCCGTCTTCAGATATTGCATTTATGGGGATATACGTCTTTCGAACAGCGTATTTACGCGATAAGTTGCTGGCAAACGCCAGGCAGGAGAAGCATGATCTAGTTGAGCATGTGGTACGTGAAGACTTGAGAAACATCCGGATACACAGTTATTTCTTTAATGACTCTTGGTGGGACGCAGGGACACTCAAAGCATACTGGGAAGCTAATATGCACCTGCTTGAACCTGTGCCCCGTTTCAATCTTTATGACCCGAACTGGGTAGTTTACACGAATAGGCCGAATAAACCTCCGGCATTATTGGGGAGACATTCAAAGGTTCATGCGAGTATTGTGGGTGAGGGTGCCTTGGTTCGGGGAGAAGTACTTCACTCGGTGATATTTCCCGGTGTGGTAGTGGAGGAGGGATCACGGGTGACACACTCTATTGTTTTCAACGATGCAGTGGTGAAGAGTGGAGCTTTGGTGGACACATGTATCTTGGATAAAAATGTCGAGGTTGCTGAAAATGCCAGGATTGGTGTGGGGGAGGACTATACACACAACAGTACACGTCCCGAACTGTTGGATTGGGGGGTGAATCTGGTAGGTAAGGGAAGCCGAATTCCTCCGGGAACGGTTATACATCGTAATTGCCTTGTAGGTATAGGAATCAGGGGGGAACGTTTTTCAGGCATCTCTAAACTTCAAAGCGGCTCTACCTTTTTATAAATCCATGTATAGAGGGGGTTTTCGGGATGATTTTTGGTCTTCTTCTGGTAATTATCATCCTGTATGGACTGTTATTGTTTTGGGTATTGAATGAAAGATTGAAAGATATGGGAGCGTTACTCAAGCGAACCAACGAAAACACCCGTCGAATGGAAGAAAAAATGAATCTTCTTTTAGGCCTGGTAGAGGAAGAAAATGGTAAAGACAGAAGTGGACAAGAAGGAAACGGGGTCCGGGAAACCTTCACTGCCGAGTCATTTGAAAGTGAAGGTTCTTCCCCGGATATAACCGAAAAAGGAGGAAAACAGTGAGCAGTACCAGGCTATGTATTCCCTTGCTCTTCGTCACAGGTATTATAATAACCTTCGCTGTTGTGACGCCACTTGTGGATGCCATGGAAAACAACGAGAGGACCGTGATTGCCGAAGTTAATGGTGAACCGATCTACCTGGAGGAATTATACGAAGCATGGGAGTCGATGCCGGAAGCATACCGTAAACAATTTCCCAGGGGATTTCGGGATCTGTTGGAACAGTGGATCCGGCAGTATCTTCTGGAACAGGCTGCCCGGGAGAGCGGCTTGCATAAGGAACCCTGTGTTGAAAGAAAAATTGAGCATCTTACCAGGCAAGTTTTAGTTCAGGAATTCATTGATAGAGAAGTGATGGAAAAAGTTGAGGTAAGCGAGGAAAAAATCGAATCTGAATACCTGGCAAATCCTTCTCTCTACACCGAGGCTGCCAGGGTGGAAGCATGGCATATAATGGTGGAGAGTGAGGAAGACGCAGATGAGGCGATGCACAGGTTGAGGCAAGGAGAAAGTTTCGATGAGGTGGCGAGACAGATGTCGGTTGCGCCTGACGCTTCGCGAGGGGGGGAAATGGGCATGGTCAGGCGGGGGGATTTGTCCCAGGGCATGGAAGAAGTTGTTTTTGGCTTGTCCGAAGGAGATATAAGTCCAGTGACCAGAAGCGAATACGGCTATCATATATTCATGTTGGAAAGACATGAAGAACCTCGCTTGAAAGACCTTGATGAAGTGAGGGATGAAATAATTGCCCGGCTGTCGTCCAGGCTGAAACAGGAGATATTCGAAAAATTGGTCGAGGACCTGAAAACAATGGCCGAGATAGCGATTATTGAGGATAATATACCGTCTGAACTGTTACACGATGGAGGCGACTGATGGATGAGAGTGTACGGGAAATCCTGGCAGGATTGATAGGAATTCCGCGGGAAGGAGAATACCTCGAGATCCGCCTCGAACGTGAGTTGGCGAACCGCATCGGTTTCCAGGACGGGGATCTCCGGCGTTTGCGGGAAGATCGAGCCCTGGGGGGCTCAGTCCGGGTTCTTCACCCCAAAAGCGGATGGAGTTTTTTCTCCTTCAACGGTTGGTCGGATCTTGAAGAAAAAGTCAGGGAAGTGCTGCGTGGTGCCGCAATGTTGCCTGATGTTGACAATGGGATTGTGCGGGGAGAGGGGTTGCAGGGTTCGTTTCCTGCTGAAATGAAAAAAGACTTCCGTGAAATACCCATAAGGGAAAAAATAGCCTTGCTTGCCCGATATGCGCATATCCTCAATAGCTCCCATGAAGAAGTTGTCAACTCTTCTGTTGAATACCGGGACATTTTTCGGGAAAGCTATGTAGCAACAACAGAGGGGGCTATGGTTTACCGGGAAATACCTGATATACAGCTCCATTTATCTGCGGTAGCCCGCGGGGGAGAAGATATTGAAGTTGCTTTTGACGGAGCTGCCGGAAAGGCAGGTTTTGAGGTGGTAGAGGGATTGGATGAGATGGCCGCCCAGGTGGGAGAGAGATCGGTACAGCTTTTGGAAGCCCCGTCTGTGGAGGGTGGAGTATATGACTGTATCTTGGACCCTATTCTTGCTGGTGTGTTCATTCACGAAGCATTTGGTCA
>PWXL01000018.1 GCA_003561145.1 Candidatus Atribacteria bacterium | reverse complement strand
TTGATCGAACTCGACCAGTGGAGAATAAAGACCATGTTCGCTCTTGGAGCGATAGGGATGACCATCGAGTCACATACGGTGTATGGAAACCTCGAATCTCCTGCTCTTTCTCGTGTAGTGGGAGAGGTAGGGTACGCACCCGTACCGGAAGGCCCGGCCGGCCGTTACCCGGGAAACAGGATATACGGGCTGGTCGTCGCGACGCACGAACTTCCGGAACTTGCAAATTTCGAAAATGAGGGAAATCCCGGGGGGGAAGAGGAAAAACGGAAAGCTCTCAAAACCTTTCTCCAGTGGGCGACCAGCTCTGAAATAGAGCAAAAAATGTGGGAGACGGCCGCCATTACCAGTACCTGCCGGGATGATCTTTTTCATGATCCTGAATTTCAGGCAATTGTGGATAGTGACTGGTTGGAAGCAACCCTTGAAGCGTTCGAACAGACACTGCTTGATTTTCGTCCCCGCATCGAGGAATGGTACATGACCGGGGACCGGTTAAGTATTGCTTTAGAGGGTGTGACCACTGAAGCGTTTACTGCTCGAGAAGCCTTGACACAAGAACGTGAACAAGTTCTCGAAGAAATTGAGAGACGCCGCATGGTAGAGGAAAATGAATAATACTCGGAGCCGCCGGGCTGTGATCCGCCCGGCGGCTCTTTTTTAATAGGATAGAGAGGGAGGTTTTCTTATGAAATATGAAAAATTGTTTTCAGAGGGGAAAATAGGTAATCTCACTCTGAAAAACCGGGTCATCATGCCACCCATGGGGACGGTACTTGCCGGTGCGGACGGAAGTGTCTCTGACCACCAGATCGCTTATTACGAAGAAAGAGCGGCTGGCGGTGTTGGAACGATTATTCTGGAGATAGTGTGCGTGGAAAACGAGCTCGGCCGGGCTACCGCGACACAACTTCGGGGTGATGAGGACCGTTTTATCCCCGGTTTGAGCCGCTTAAGTCAAGCTATAAAAAAATACGGTGCACGGGTTTTTGCCCAGATTCATCATGCGGGAAATCAATCAAATTCACAAGTCACCGGAGGAAAGCAGATCGTTGCTCCCAGCCCGGTGACGAATAAAGCGGTAGGCGAAAAACCCCGCGCCTTGACCACTGAAGAAGTCAAGGACCTGGTAAGACGCTTTGTAGATACTGCCAGGAGGATGCAGCAAGCGGGAATGGATGGCGTAGAACTTCATGGGGCTCATGGCTACTTGATATGCCAGTTCCTCAGTCCCCATACCAACCGGCGTACCGATGAATACGGGGGAAGCTTTGAAAACCGCATGCGTTTTCTGGATGAAATCGTACAAGGCATCAAGGAGAAATGCGGATCGGGGTTCCCCTTGATTGTCCGCTTCAGCGCTGATGAATTTATTGAAGGAGGGATTGACCTCGAAGAAGGTAAACGTATCGCCCGGCATCTTCAATCGATCGGGGTGAACTCCCTGGATGTGAGTTCCGGAGCCTACGAAAGCATGCCGAAGATTCTTGAACCGGTTTTCTACCCGGAAGGATGGAGAACGTATCTCGCTCAAACTGTGAAATCGGAGGTTTCTCTGCCCGTCATTACCGTTGGTGTGATACAGCGCCCGGCGACCGCGGAAAGAATCCTGCAAGAGGAAAAAGCTGATTTTGTAGCCGTGGGAAGAGGTCTGCTCAGCGATCCCGAGTGGTTGAACAAGGCAGCCGAAGGCAGGGAAGAGGAGATTACGACTTGTATCGGCTGCCTGCACTGTATCGAGACGATTTTCGATGCATGTCCCATCCGTTGCGCTGTCAATCCACGGACTGGCCGTGAACTGGAATTTCCAGGCTTTCCCAGGGACGGCGAGGGACAGAAAGTTGCTGTTGTAGGCGGAGGACCTGCTGGCATTGAAGCAGCGAAAGTGCTGGCTCTTCGAGGTTTTCGGCCGGTACTGTATGAGAAAAAGCAGGAGCTGGGAGGTCAGTTGGTCCTAGGATGCCGACCACCCGGGAAAGAAAGGATCGGTTGGTATAAAGATGCTCTCTGTGCTCAGCTCGAAGCAGTGGGGGTGGAGGTACACTTGGGGGAAGAAGCCACACCTGAACTGCTGGCAGGGCAAGATTTCTTCGCAGCATTCATCGCTATCGGGGGACGCTCGATAGTTCCTTCCTCGATCCCGGGTATAGATAATCCGGCTGTGTGTTCCGCCCTCGATATCTTGGAGGGAACGGTAACTCCTGAACCTGGTGAACAAGTGGTGGTAATCGGAGGTGGAATGACCGGTTGTGAGACGGCCGAGTTTCTGAAGCACAAGGGCACGGAAGTGACGGTGGTTGAGATGCTCCCGGAGCTCGTTGCAGACGAACACCCCATAAACAAGGTGACTGTTGTGGAACGCTTGGCCGAAGCGGGAATACAGACCCTTACCGGCCACACACTGGTAGCTGTTCATCCCGGAAATGTGGAACTGTCTGAAGGCAAGAGCGAGCAAACAAAGCAGATTCCTGCCGACCGAGTTGTCCTCGCGCTTGGCCTGCAAGCGCCGGAAGAAGAAATCGTCAAATGGCTTCGCGTGAATGAGTGGGTAAACATTATAGGTGATGCCGTAAAGCCCCGCCGGGTAGCTGAAGCGGTAAGAAACGCTTTTGAAAGTACATATGTACTCCGCTAACAGGATAAGTGTAAGGAAATGCTCAAGTATTGCATACCTCTCTTCCCCTTCCTCCTCTACCGGCGGACCTCACTTGAGCCGCAGCTGAGGCGGAGGGGGGGGTGACATTGCAATCATGATAGGTGCGGCCATACCGGAGAAGATTGCAGCTTCTTTTTTGTCTTGACTGGAAAAAGGCATAGATGGTAGACTTTCATTAAATATATGGAAGATTCCATGGAACAGGCCGTACCCGGGCGGGTATGGAGCCGGGCCTCTACTGGCAGCGGGAGAAACACCTGCGGGACTGCGAGCGAGCCGTCTTGCAGGTGTTTTTTTGTATTGTGAACGTTCTATCTGTTGAGGGCGGTATATGTTCTTCACCATATTCGTTGCATCTTTATGGTCCGTTTCTTAAACAGGTATTGGGTACACACGAGTATAGTACTTTGATACATCGCGGTGTTTCCATCATTTTTCAGAAGACGGGAGGGAAGTGTGGATTTACCCGATTACGGTCGTGGAGAAAGAATAACCGGTATCTGTCTTCTGGGAAACATATTTCTCAGCATCTTAAAGGCGGTTGCGGGAGTACTGGGAGGAAGTCAGGCCCTGGTTGCCGATGCCGTACATTCGGCGACAGATGTGGTGGCTACCGCCGTGGTCTACGTGGGCATCAAGATCTCGCGCCGTCCGGTTGACCGGAATCACCCCTACGGACATGGGAAGGTAGAACACATCACCGCCGCTTTTGTAGGAGTAACGCTTTTTGGCGCCTCGTACGCAATTTTACGTGGCGTTGCCGAAGTGATGATCACGCGTGCATTTACGACTCCATCCATTGTAGCCCTGCTGGCCGCCTTGGTGTCGGTCGTATCCAAGGACGTAATGTTCCGGACCACTTATATTACAGGTACACGATTACGCAGTGATTCAATGATTGCGAATGCCTGGGACCACCGATCCGATGCCTACTCTTCCGTAGGTGCCATGGCCGGCATAACGGGAGCCATGGTGGGTTGGTACTGGGAAGTGGAAACATTGCGCTACCTTGACCCCTTAGCCGGTGGGGTTGTTGCTGTCCTCATCATTCGTTCAGCCTTCCTTATACTTAAAAATGCTATTTTTACCCTGATGGATACTTTACCGGAAGAAGAGACCATGGCGAAGGTTGAAAATGAAGTAAAGATGGTCGATGGGGTTTTAGACATCTCCTGGGTAAAAGGGCGCAGGGTAGGACGGCACCTTCTTATCGATGTGGCCATCGAGGTCGATCCAAAAAAAACTGTGGATGAAGGTCACGAAATTGCAGACTCTGTGCGTATACGGGTTATGGACACATGG
>PWXL01000173.1 GCA_003561145.1 Candidatus Atribacteria bacterium | reverse complement strand
CCAAGGCTTTCATTGCCGCTGTCATGGGATCGGAGAAAAAGATCGGGTCGACCCGTTCAACGATATCACCGGAAACTTCCAAAAAGTTACGCTTGTTTTCCAGGGGGATGAGGGCGCGCCGTGCGTCGTTATCCATGCCGACCTGCAGTGGTTCTACCAGGGATCGAAGTGGTTTGATGTTGCCCTGGATACTCATATCGCCCAGAATTAAAAGCCCTGCAAGAACCGACTGTTTCTTTATGGCAGAATATATAGCAATGATCAGTGATATACCGGCCTCGCATGGTACATGATTACTGAGAAGATCAATCCCTTCCACATGAAAATCCATGGTATCCACCTGTTGCATAGACGCACAGATTCCTTCTCGACAATGAAAGTAATCTATTCTATATCAAGAAAGAGAAATCTGCGCGTTTAACTATTTCATAGGCTATTGTGCAAATCCTTCTTTGTTTTGAAAACTTTCTAACTCACCACTAATCTCACCTAATTCATGAGTCGTAAAGCAAAGGCGGCAGCAAGTCCTCGATATCGCATGGCTTGAAGCCACGTTAATATTGCTTTAGCGGCCATGACCTCGTATACATATTTGTTGGCTCATATTCCCAATTAATAGATACCCCCGCCTTTACAGGCGGGGTACTCTAATGATTTTCAACACAGGCTTTGCCTGTCCTGCTTGCGCAGGATTCGGCTCTCATCCCCACCTTTACAGGTGGGGAGTTCTCGCTAGATTAATATCAGCTCCACGAACCATTGCTTGCCTTGAACTCTCCACATTGATGCATAACGGTAGGCGTGAGTGTCGCAAGATTAGCGCACACGCTCCATGCCTTTGTTAAGATTTTTCCCTTTTTAGCTCTTTGACCCAATACTTGGTTTCGGGCTCTTGCACTGCATTTAATTCGTCCAACCATGATAAGTCCCTACCGATGACCAGCTCCTTCATTGTTGCGTGATGAGTGTTTTTCATTGGAATCAAGCGCATTTGAAATCCATGCCGACGTGCCATTTGTTTTACTTCTTCTGAATCATCATACGTCATAAGAAAATCTACTTTTAGCGACTCGCATATCGTAAATAGATATTCATGATCGAGATGATGGTATTTATAAAGACGCTTGCCGGCCTTCTTTCCACCGGCAGTATATGGAGGATCTATGAAATAGACAGCTTCCTCGCTAGTAGAAAATTCCGCCATAACTTTCAATCCATCATCGTTACGAAAATCGATCCTACTCACAACATGATTTAGATTGATGAGCCTGTTAGCGAGCGTTTTAGGATACCAGCGAGAGCAAATTCCTTTTCCGTTCTCTCCATGCTTTATAAAGCGAGAACCTTCAGCAAGTATCCCTCCGTGCAACGTTCTATTCTTTAAAATTGTCTGAAACGCCTTCTCTCTTTTCGTAGCTGGAGTTTTTTGGAGCTCCTCTAACACTGCTTCTTTCGTCAAATTGAACGCCAGAATTCGATTGGCCAACCACTCCGCAGCGCCATTGATCACAGCCTCCCAGACGGCAGCAACTTCGTCATCCAACTCAACGATGACAGCCTTTTCAACCAAATTTTCAAAGAGTGCTGTAAGGCTGATGATTCCTCCGCCAACGAATGGTTCGACCAGAATACGTGGCTGTGTATTCATAGACGCCAACCAGCGTCGGAATGTAGGCACAAACCATGTCTTTCCGCCAGGATATCGGAAAGGACTTCGCTGTGGGACAGACGCTACATTAACCAGATTCGATAGTTTTGTTTTCTCAGAAAATTCAGGAAATAATGAAATTTGTCTATATGTAGACATATTAAAAAGGCCCTTCTATAGTTTGGTTCTTTGGGGGAGTTTCAAGTTGCTCGTCAAGTTTTTCTTGAAGCAGCTTGATGAAATCTTCAACATTCCCGGGCGATGATGTAGTGATAGAAAGCAGAGCAGGCTCGAACTCCGTAAAGACTTCATCTATCTTCGTGAGATAATATCTTTCTGGTTCTTGGTTTTTTTCCCTCGACAGCTTCAGATCATAGATGAGCCATGCAATATCTGCATCACGTTTCGGAGCTTGTTTTAGACTGGGCAGAGTGTCAAAGAAACTTTTATTTAATGCTACCGCAACCTTCTTTTTCCAATTGTTGAGGATCCCACCCTTGTAAACGAGTTGTGGGACGAGTCTCTTTCGAGAAGACGAAAGGTAATCAGGACGAGGATAATTCGGTTCTTTCGACCAGTCCATTGATGCTCGCCCTCGAGGATCGCGCATGTAATAATGGAATGGTTCACGAACATTTCCAGAAATGTAGACAGCTTGAATCTCAAGTGCACCAAAATTGAGAACCTTACCTCTATCATCATACGCAACGAGAACCACATCGATATTTCCGGTAGACTTGCCGTTCGAGTCATTCAGGCGTACTTCGGTAAGAGAACTCCAGGTTTCTGTTTCGTTAAAAAAGAATGAGGCGGCATCATCAGCGATAATCCAATCTTGGCGAAACCGAATTGGGCAAGTAATAACAGGTTCGTTCTCGTGATAGATACTGCACACGCCAAGAGGATCTTTCGCCTTGTCTTTTGTACAATTCGGAACTTTATTGTTAAAAGGGCAAAGGCGATGAGACCGGTATCGTTCGGCCCTGTCGCTTTGGTCAGTTGTTAAATGGCCGAAGATCTCTGCTAGTGGCTGTCCTATTTGAGCCATGAAGTCCTTTCTCCATTATTGAGTCCTAACGTCACGGATTAGGCGCGCGATCTACCTGGACCCGGTTGTTGGGCCTCCTTCAAAGATGTTTTGGCCAACCAGCCAGGTGACAAACTGTCTGATAGAATATTCCTTCGTTGTTTATCGAATTTGAACTACTGCTACTTCGTCTCTATCCCGGTACGAACATTCTCCTCTATGCATGCAACGGAGAGCTTCAGGTCATCGGAAAGTTCGACGTTGGCGCCACTGTTCTGAGTCCCATCCTAGAATGACATATTCCTTTTGAAGGCGTCCGAGCGCCCGTTTAGGTAGTTCTTCAAGAGGAGGGGTGACCACGAAGGTGTAGACTGCCCACAACACCCCTATGCTTTCAAGTTTTGAGAACACGAGTTGGTTGAGCTCCTTCTCATCAGGTTTGACAATCTCGACCTTAACAAGGATCTCCTCGTTGAACGTTCCGATAAATTCCCCTGTGCCATCGCGGGTTAATTCACTCATCTCTTTGTTGGGAAAGGAGCAGGTTGTGGAAACTGACGGTCTATCCTGCATCTTAGCCTCCACTCGTATTTCTGAATTACAACCCTAACATTTATTTATATGCTTCTTCTTTTTATCAAGTATATTTTATAAGTAAATATCGTGAGATGTCAATGTTACGAAATATGTTTTATAATTACTGAAATCCTTAATATTTTTTAGAATTATAAATAAAATATAAATATTAAACTGGTGCTGTACTACCATAACTAGAGTTTAGAGTGTGCACATCACAGAACCACCCTTTTTCAGGGCGCACGAAACCCTCCCGCTGAATGAATGCGGGTTTTCCGGGACGTAAAACCCTGACAAACAGTACTTAATCAGGCTGTTTTGTGAAAAGGTGGTTCTAAAAACTCTTCCGGGTACCGGATTTTCTGGCATTTCCGGTCCCAGAAGGAGCGTACCCTGACATTGCGTAAAACAAAACCCAAGGCACGGTTTACCCAGCCTGCGGTGACTGGATGTCTCATCCGTGAGGGTTTGGGATGGAGCTTTTTGAGGGTTTCCGGACTGAAGCACAGCGCCAGGAGCTTCCCTACCCATGGGCCAGGAGCACCACAAAGCGTGAGCGGCTTAAAGCCTGTTTGCTCTGCTGCCAGGCTTGGGAGAGACCGCACAGGTGTTTGAGCTCGTTGAACAGGGGCTCTATCTCTTTTCAGGGGGTCAGGTCTTGAAAAGCTACTTTTTCTCCTCCATCCCCTGCACTATCTTACTGATCGTGGAGTAGTGAAGACTGAGAGAATCGGCAATTTCTTTCAAGGTGTACCCGTATT
>PWXL01000030.1 GCA_003561145.1 Candidatus Atribacteria bacterium | reverse complement strand
CGGCCTTGTTGCGCCTCACTTCTTACACCTACTTCTCGTCGACTTACATCCGCTCTTTCCCGGTCTTTACAGGATGACTTGTGAGATTTTTCAAATCCTGCTTCAGCAATCATACATCATACATGAACAACCCCCATTCCCCCGTATTTTCAAGGCTGTCATTGCGAGCCGAGTCAACATACGAGGCGCGGCAATCTATGCAGTGCTTCTTATATTCTGAATCCTGAATACGGAATTCTGAATCCTTTTTTTCATTGCCTCCTTTCTACATGCAGTGAGTAGGGAGTCAAATTCAGAAGTCTTATAAAGCACACTACGGAAAATCGGCCCCTAGCTCTTCCAAACGACTCCGTGCATACACATAATGAGGCAAGTATATATCCGGATTGGCCGGGCGCGCGAGAAAGACGTGATAGGCAAGAATGGCCTCATCAACGCGGCCCGCCCATTCCATGAATATTCCGTAAGAGTCCAGAAGATCGAGTTGTTCAGGAGTGGCTGTGGTTGGGTCAGGAATCACTTCATGGAAAAGAGAAGCTGCTTTTTCCCAAGCCTCTACTTTTTCATAAAGAAATAACAGACGGCTCTTGGCCAGGGAGAGCCCGGGGGTGGTGAACAGGGAAAACTCTTCTTCCAGCAAGGTCGATTCCGGATAGCGCAGCAGGTAGTTTTCCAACAACTCGATGGCATCAAGGTACCTGGGTGGGTCACATACATGAGCGTATGTGTTACTCAAAAACAGGTGAGCTTGTTCCGCGAGTGCAGTATCGGGTGCCTCTTCCATGATTCGCAGGTATATATGCTCAATGATCTCTGGTTCCTCAATGCCATGTTCGGCGATTTCCCGGAAAAGTTCTTCCGCGAGTGCCTCTTGCTCGGCCTGGGGCAAGGTGGACGCCGCATGAGAAATTACTGGAACATAACAGCACACTACCCCAAAAAAGAGCGAAGTAATGATCCTGAGTTTTCTCACATTTTGCTGCATGAGAGGAAGATCTTTTTGCTCCTCGGTAAAAAGAGTGGGGGCAAAGTGAGTCGGTCTCACCCTGCTCCCACTCTTTGGAGCAACCGCTATTCGGGGCAGTTTGCCTTTATCTGGTAGTCCCACACCGTGCCTTCTTCCGGTCCGTACACAATGACCACGAAAGTATCTTCTTGTCCCTTGACGAAAATCCCGTCTTCCTGGCCTTGCCCCGGTCCCGAAAGTCCTCCCGGATACAGGTGTGGATTCCTATCTACATAGGATTGCACTCCCCGCCATCCGGTGTCGAGTACCGTGAACCCGACAGGATATTGGACCACGTACTTGTCAGGAACACTCCGGGCATTGAAGCGTATGTCGAATACGGTTCCCGGTGGTAAAGCACTGATATCCCATGGATCCCGTGTTCCCAAATAACCTCCACTGTTGGCTGCGCTCCACACGTCGCATTCATCAAGAATGCGGGTTTCCCGTTCAGTGACAGGTATTTCTTCTGCCTCAGCGACTTCCGTTGCGGTGACCGTCTTCGTTATGGCCAGATCGTAGCTTCCCGGGGGTTCCACAACATCGATGGTGGTGGTTGCCTGATTATTGGCCGGATTGGTATCCAGGTTTTCATCGTCAGGCCCCTCGATGGTGGCTGTGTTGGTGATGGTCTCTCCTGCCGCAGCGGTCACCGTCTCCTGGTAGGTCCAAGTCCAGGTTTCTCCCACTTCCAGGACGTTGTCCTGGTTCCCTCCGGTTTTCACTGCTTCGTCGTTATCGAGGATACGGCCGTTGTCTTTGATCACCGGATCTACTACCGGAACTCCGGAGAGGTTTTGGGCCACCACGGTGTAGGTGAGCTGGGTGAGAACTCCTGCGGTTATGGTGGTTTCCTGGATAGGATCTCTTGCGGTGTGCCCGATCATTTCGATCTCGGCAAGACCCGCATCGGCATCGCCAACCAGATATTCGGCGCGCACATGAAAAGCTGTAACATTTTCCAGCACCTCAGCCAGACTGCCCGCTCCGCCTCCAAATCTCCAGCCTTCTTCAGCATCAAGGGGTACCAGACGAGTTTCCCAATGCTCGCTCAGAGGACTCGTGAAGGTAAAGGAAGCGGTCATTTCGCCACTGGCCAAATAAATATCACCGCGTCCGCCATAGCTATAGGGGTCATAGTAACGGCCCCCGCGAGGACCGGTACGCATTACCAGCCTCAGTGCTGTGAGATCCGACCAGTCACCCAGCAGGGTAGCGGGTGCGATGTAATAGCCTACACGCCCGTCTGCCGGGGCAAAGGCGTGCAGATAGCCACGGCCATCCGGACCACCAGTTCCAGGGTTGGACAACTCGGCAAGTTCACCCGTCCAGCCTCCGGTACCTCCGCCGGCGAAGCTTACTTTCTTTCCTTGGGTATTATGGAGTGGGGGGATCGCAATCGTGGCGCTCTCCTGTTCGGACAGCATCTGTTCCAAATACGCCAGTTCATCTGGAGTCATAGTGGAACGAAGCTGTTCCTGCTCCTCTATGCTCAGAGTTAAAAAGTATTCAACAAAATCGATCCAGGCTTGATCAGCACAGGCTGTGCCTGCTCCGACCAACAGCATGGCTGCCGCGATGAACCCCACCAGTAATATTTTGAGCATGATGCTCAACCTCCTCTGTAAATAATAGTGATCGGTGAACGGTGAACAGTTGGATAACCGATTCACCGAGTCTTTTGCCTGTCGTTGCGAGCCGAGCCGACATGCGAGGCGTGGCAATCTATGCTTTTTAAATACAGTGAAAGGTGATCGATGAAAAGTGATCGATGAAACTACATAGACTGCTTCGTCGGCTCCACGCACCTCCTCGCAGTGACGGACTAAAAAAGATTCTGAATCCTAATGCCATGAATAGTAAGTCGTGAGTAGGGGGGGGTACCCTCCGTCTTACTTCTTACTTCTAACCTCTCACGGCCCCTTAGATGCCGGAACATATGTGGCAGGGTGGCTCTGTAAATAAGTAACATCTTGTCATTTTTTATCCGTCTCACTTCTTACCCCTTACGTCTCACCGTTCTTTAGATGCCGCAACTTAAGTGGCAGGGTATCTCCTGTAATTGCCGTGAGTTTTGAGGTGTGGCAATCTCGAGCCTTTCTCTCCCCTCCTCTCTTTTCCTTCTATTGAGCGCGTTCAAATCCCTCCACAGTCACGAATCCACGGTTCCCGGATTCTTCGTTAAAGGACCAGGTATGCGGATGAGAAACGATGACCTGGTAGGTTCCCGGGGGCAAAAGCAATTCAGGGGTGACTTCCCAGAAGACATCAGGCATATCCCCCGGCCCGGCCTTTCCGGTGGCCTCCCAGGGGCCGAACTCAGACCCGTCTTCCGCACGAAGACCGATGGAACCCACTTCGGGGGGAGGCGGAAAATGGAAGGTCTCCATTCTCGTTATGATGTGAGAAACATCGAGAGTGAAAATTGATGGTTCGGGAGGCCCGTCCGCCGCAGGGAAGGACAAAAGCTCATTGAATATGGAAAGAATCTCGTATGGTTCAGGTGGTGCTTCGATGGTAAAGGGCATCCTGACACCCTGGGTAAGGATGCTCCCTATGACTGAACGGACATCCTCAGTGATGAAAAGATAATAAGTCTCTCCCGCTTCCCACTCATCATCTGGCGGATTCACCAGGACCTGGTCGCGTTTCTCCATATCCACTGTTATCGTGATATCAGTAAGAGGAGTGAGCCCATCCTCATCAGATGCAACATAAATAGTAGCGGGGCTTACCGTCCCGGGATCAAGATCTTCGCTGAAGGTGATCGACCATGCCCGCTCAGCTGGAATATCCGTATAGGCAGGCCAATCCTCCCAGGGAGAGACAACAGGATCAGGTACGGGTGGAGGAGGTGGAGGCGCATCGGTGACCGGAGGAGGTGGCGGTGGTGGAACAGGCGGTACTTCTGGTGGAGGAGGAGGAGGAGGAGGAGGTGGTGGTGGTGGAGGTGGTGGAGGTGGTGGACGTGTTCACCCGAGCAGCTCCGCGATCTCGACGGCGCGGCGCTGCTCGATCGAGCGGTGG
>PWXL01000187.1 GCA_003561145.1 Candidatus Atribacteria bacterium | reverse complement strand
GGTGCTTTACGTCATGGCAGATAGTGACCACCGACAACCAGACGGCCGTCTTCAAAAAACCGAGTGGAAATTCAACTCGGAAAATCTTAAATTCGTATTCCAGGCGGATCTGATGAAAAAAAACATGGAGCTGAATATCCTGAATCCAAAAGGCAAAGAGCTGCTCGAAAAACTCATCGAAGCTCACGGAGCCGATATTGTTTTTCTGGACTCGCTCTCTTCAATAACGGGCGACGCGGAGCTTAAAGAGGAGAGAGTCCTGAAACCGGTTATGCGATACCTGAACAGCTTATCCGAGTCAATGGGCATAGGATTGGTTGCTCTCCACCACGCCCGTAAACCCAAGAAAGAGCAGGAGAAGGCGACCATGTCACAGTTTGACCTTTCCGGCGCCGGGATTGTTATGCGGCTTGCTGGATATTCTATCGGGGTTGAACTGAAACCAAGCAGTAATGGAAGACCCGAAACCCATTTAGCAAAATACCTTGCCGGGTGGGAGAGGGGATTTCAACCTTTTGGTTTTACTCTGGTGGATCAAGCTGAGGAAAACGGTAAAGTGCTGGTTATTATGAAAATAAACCGCAATCCTTACGGGGACAACAAAAAAGAAATCATCTGGAACGTGATACAGAAATATTTCAGTTCAGCATGGTTTACCCGGGCAGAACTGCAGAGGGAACTACCTGAGAAAATATGCGAAAGCTATGTGAAAACCATGCTTAATGAACTGGTAAAGGATGGCCGGCTGGAACGCCGAGGGTACACTAGGGACAGGCAATATTGCATCCGAAAAAATACTCCTCCCCCGAGTGGGGGGAAAGAGTGTACGAATCAGGGTGAAAAAGTATCTATAGAGCCAAAAGATTCGGTTATAACGAATTGTACGAATAGTCCGGAAAATAATCGAATCATCTCAACCGAATCATCAACTCTATGCGATATGTATGATTCGGTTACGGATCATACGAATCAAATAACCGAATCTAATATTGTCATAGAGAGAAAAAATAAGGATTCGGTTATAAATTTCCCCCCACACGTCACCCCTTTATCCGACCTCAGGCAGAAGTTGGGTCGAATCCAGAATGCAAGAGTTATCGCTCTGGATATTGAAACCGCTGGCCTCGATCCCATAGCCGGTGAAATCAGGTTGATCCAGATCGGGATACCAGGAGAGCCGGTTATTCTGATCGACTATTTCAAAGTCAATAAAGAAATAAAAAGACTGATTCAGGAGATTCTTCAATCACCCTGTCTCAAGATTTTTCATAACGGAAAATTCGATTTGAAGTTCTTGATCCAAAACGGATTTCAGGTCGAGGGGCCTTTTTTTGACACCATGCTCGCGGAACAGGTGCTTGATTCTGGGGTGCACCGGAAGGGGTTCGAGCTTGCTGATTTAGCCGACAGGTATCTGGGGATCGAATTATCCAAAGACCTTCAAAAAAGCGATTGGAGCAAGGAGCTGACCGAGGCACAGTTGCGGTATGCCGCTCTGGATGTGGCTGTCTTACTAGAGATTTATCGGGAGCAGGTGAAAGCACTTCGTGACACCGATCTCACTCAGGTGGTCGAGCTTGAATGTGAGTGTCTTCCGTCGGTGATCGGAATGGAGCTGCGGGGAATGCGCCTAGATCTCGATAAGTGGGAAAAATTAACAGTCGAGGTGACTGAGAAAAAGCAGGAAATTCAACAAGAGCTCCAGGTGGAGTTGGGGGCGGGCATCAACCCGAACAGTCCGAAGCAGCTGCTCTCTGCTTTACGGTTGCTGGGCATTTCCGTCGACAGTACCAAACGAGATGAGCTCTCCCGTCATGCGCAAGACTACCCGGTGATCGGGAGGATTCTGGAATATCGCAAGTACGATAAAAGCCTGAGCAGCTTTCTTGAGAAACTCCCTGAAAAGAGCCACCCGGTAACTCACCGTATCCATCCTGAGTACCGGCAGATTGGAACCAGAACCGGACGCTTTTCCTGTAACAACCCCAACCTTCAGCAGATTCCTCGGGATGTAGCCCTGCGGGAATGCTTCATTCCTGAAGAGGGCCATCGACTGATTTTCGGTGACTACAGCCAGATCGAACTCTTGGTGACGGCCGAGATTTCAGAGGACGAGAGAATGATCGAGGCATTTCGAAGGGGAGAGGACCTGCATCGGTTTACCGCCTCCCTGATAACCGGGGAAAATATAGAGGATATTACCTCTGAAGAGAGACAGCTGGCTAAAGCGCTCAACTTCGGTCTTTTGTTCGGAATGGGGGCCAGGGGCTTCCGAGCATACGCCCTGCAAAATTACGGGGTAGCAATGTCAGAAAGGGAGGCCGAGAAATTCCGTTCCAAGTTTTTCAAGTCCTACCAGGGTCTGAAGTCCTGGCAGAACCGGCAGAAAAACACTGCTATGGAGACGAGAACTCTTGTGGGGCGGAGGAGGATTTTGGAGAAACCGCCCCAGTTCACCGAAAAATGCAACACTCCGATACAGGGCACAGCCGCAGATATCTTGAAGAGAGCATTGGGTCTCCTGTATCAGAAACTGAAAAATACTGGTATCCAGATTATTGCTGTCGTACATGACGAAATCATCTTAGAAACTCCGGAAGAAAAGGCCGAGGAAGCCGCCGCGATATTGAAGTCGACCATGGAAGAAGCGGGAAGCCTGTTGCTCAAGAAGGTACCGGTGGTGGCGGAGGTGAGAGTGGCAAAGGACTGGGGTGAAAAATAACCTTTAAACACGAAGGCAACACTGTGATTGTTTTTCGAGTAACTAAATCAGGCAGTGAAAGGAAGGTGCTTTATGAGCTGTTTGTATAAATCCAAAGGCGCGGCGGGAGAATACTCACCGGACTGGTCCTTGAACTTTTTCAAATCTTGTTCTTACGCGTGCAGGTACTGCTATTGTCCGAAAACGCTTCGCATGAGCCGTGAAAAGTATAACAGAGAGGTTATACCGCTCAAGAAGTTTTGCCTTGCGGACTTGGAAAAAGACTTAACGAAGATATCCGGCAACGGTGAGCGGGTACACATGTGCTTTTTCGGGGATCCGTATGCGCTGGAAGCGCTGGAAATCACAAGGCCGGCGCTTGAGCTATTGCGGAAGTACAACGTGCCATTCCAATTACTCACCAAGGGCGGCATGAGAGCGGCCAGGGACTTCGACCTGTACGGACCGCGGGATGAGTTCGCGGTTACATTGACGTTCATGGATCCTTTGCTCTCGCAGGAGTGGGAGCCGAACGCGGCCTTGCCCGGTGAAAGGATCGCGGCACTGAAGGAAGCGAAAAGGTCCGGGATCCGGACCTGGGCATCATGCGAGCCGGTAATCGTTCCGGAGGAGACGTTGTCCGTAATAGAGGCCTCCGCACAGTACGTTGACTTTTTCTGGATCGGCAAGTGGAACCATGACGAGCGAGCCGGACTCGTAAATTGGGCAAGGTTCAAAAGAGAGGTTGAGGGCCTGCTGAAAGAGCTGAGAAAGGCGTTCCGGATAAAGAAGGACCTTGAGAGAGCGGGTTCCCGCATGTGACAGGGGCCAGAGAAGAGGAAGGTAAAAACCCGAAAATGAGCTGATATTTGCAAGGAGTAAAGATGCGAAAGCGGCTTTGACGGAAAGAGAATAACCGGCCGGAAGGCTTTCATAACAAGGTCTCCGCTGGCATCTACCAGATCCGAAGGGCAGGGATCGCTGAACAGTGATGGAGCGCTGCGGTAGACCGCCTGAGCTAACGGAAAGCCCATCGCGGTAGCAAAAAGCCGATACCAAGGCAGAATGCGCTCAAGTTTTCAAGTTAAATGGTCCCCTATATCTTGTGTGATTCTTTCGCCATTGTGTATCTGTTCAACTGTAAAATATTTTTCTACCGGCAGCGGACTTTGGGCCATGCGGATTGCTCCATGACGAAGTGATATCTGGCCCTTACCCAGGAGAACCTGCAGAGGGAGCACCAAAAGAGCACGCCGCTGCAGCAGTTGACGGGGAAGCGGGTAAGACGGGTGTGAGGGATATCAAATATTGTTTATTTGCGGTAAAATATCCGTACTTTCGAAGTTTTC
>PWXL01000081.1 GCA_003561145.1 Candidatus Atribacteria bacterium | reverse complement strand
GAAGTTCACCAGTTTGAAAATACCGGGAATGAAACCTTTGCCTTCCTCTGCGTGATAGGAAACAAGGAGTTTCTGAAAAACGCGGGGGTTATGTAGAAGGAGGAACGTGTGAAGGCACTGCGATACTATAACCGTAACCGGGTGGATATGGATGAACTCCCTGTTCCGGATATAGCAAGCGATGAAGTGTTAGTGGAAACCCGAGCCTGCGGTATATGCTCAAGCGATGTGCTCGACTGGTACCGCGAACCCAGGGCTCCCATGTTTTTTGGTCATGAACCTGCAGGAGTGGTGGTCCAGAAGGGGGAAGGAGTGGAAACATTCCCTGTGGGATCACGGGTGTTTGCCCATCATCACGTCCCTTGTTTTGTATGCCGTTATTGTGAAACCGCTGATTATTCAATGTGTGAGGACTTTGGTCGCAGCAAGCTACATCCGGGAGGTTTTTCTGAATACATCAGAGTGCCTGGAGAAAACGTGCGCAAGGGTTTGTTGCTCCTTCCGGAAGACGTATCGTTTGAAGCGGCAACACTCGTGGAGCCGGTAGCCTGCTGTGTGCAGGCCATTGAGCGTTCGGGTGTTCGACATGGTGACCGGGTGGCGATTTTCGGAGCAGGATTCAACGGCCTGGTAATCGCTTATCTTCTCACCAGAAAAGGAATTCGTGATATCGTTTTTCTCGATCCCGATCCTTTCCGGCAGGATATAGCAAGGAAATGGGGGAATACTGTAGCTTCCCATCCTGATACGGTCAAACCTCCTCCGCGCATGGTTTTTGTTACTCCACCGGTCACCGCAGCTATGCAGCAGGCGCTCCAAATTGCAGACCGTGGTGGGACGGTGATGGTGTATGCGCCAACACCACCAACTGAAACTTTTCCCCTGGAACCATATTCTGTATATTTCAAACACCTTACCATAAAAACCAGTTATTCAGCTTCTCCCCTCGATACTCGTAAAGCGTTACCTGTGGTTACTGATTTATATCGTCTGTTCAGGGAACATGAGCTTCTGCAGGAATACTTCTGGGAAGATTACGAAAAAGCTTTCAAAGCTATACGGGCCGACGTCCGCACGGTGAAATCACTGTTACGTTTTGAGACAACAGGAGGGCAACAGTGAGTGAGCAATTGTTACTCGGTATAGACCTTGGAACCAGCCGGGTGAAATCGGTTTTGTTCGACCGTAAAGGATCGATACGCGGCATGGATGAAGCAGCACTCAAAATCGAAAGCCCAGTTGCTGATTCTGCAGAACAAGACATGGAACATCTGTGGGTGATGACCGCAAAAACTGTCAGCGGTGCCCTGAAAAAAGGCAAGGCGGATTCAACCAGTTTGGCTGCGGTTGGCGTGGCCGGGCAGGGAACAGGTTGCTGGCTGCTGGATGAAAACAAAGAGCCCTTGGGTAGAGCGATTACCTGGCTTGACGGCCGGTCACGTTCCGAAATAGAAGAATGGAGAAAAGATGGGCGCTACCACCAGGTATTTGAATTGACAGGAAACAGCATATTCCCTGGTTCTCCCGCGTCAATATTGAGTTGGCTGAAAAAAACCAATCCTCAAACTTTCGAAGGAGCGCGTTTCCTTATCTTCGCCAAAGACTGGGTAAAATTTAAGCTCACGGGAAAACTTACGACTGACCCTTCCGATATGTCTGTTTTTCCCCGGCCTCTTACCGGGGAAATGGCAGAAGTGCTTGAAATGCTGGATCTTACCGAGGTTGAACGAATGTTGTGTCCTGTTGAGTCCTCAACGGCCATCATTGGAGAGGTGACAGAAGAAAGTGCAAGACTTACCGGGCTTTCGGAAGGAACTCCGGTGGTCGGTGGCGTGGTTGACGTAGTCGCTTCAGCCATTTCTCTCGGGGTATTGTCAGAGGGTCAAGCGTTTTCCATTGTCGGTACCACATGTTTTAACGGCATTCTGACCGGGAACCGGGCACACCTTTTTGAGCCACAGGATGTGGGAATCTCCGTAGCGTACCCGGTAAAACCTTTTTATGTCAAGGCGATGGGTACCATGGCGGGTACCTTGAACCTCGACTGGTTCGTGGAAAAATTCCTTGCTGATGAGCACGCTCGCTTTTCCGACCAACAGGAATTTTTCAGCTTTCTGGAAAAAGAAATACAGAAAATACCACCTGGCTCTGATGGATTAATCTATCATCCGTACCTGAGCCCGGGCGGTGAACGGGCTCCTTTTGTTGAACCGCTCGCACGAGCCCAGTTTTCCGGTCTTTCCCACCTGCACACCCGCTATCACTTTCTGCGAGCCGTCTATGAAGGTGTTGCATTTTCAATACTCGATTGTTTTCATGCCGTCCCCCAGGAAGTATCCGAAATCAGGATTGCGGGAGGGGGTGCCAAGAGTGGCGTATGGGGGCAGATTATCGCTGATGTATTGGGTATCCCGGTAATTGTCCCCCGGGTGCAGGAACTGGGAGCGCTGGGCGCGGCACTGACAGCGGGGGTTGGTGTGGGTATATATTCTGATCTCCCCGAGGCTGTACAACACACTTTGCACACTGATCGTGCATATTACCCGGACGGGAAAAACTTTGAATTTTACCAGGAATATTTTGAATTGTATCTCGAGGTACGGCACCGGATGACGTATTTTTGGCAACTGAGAGGAGAAGTACTTGAACGGTGGCGGAATAAAGAGCGTGAGTAGGGAATCGTGGATTGGATAGGAACTGGCAGAATAAGAGGAAAAATGAGTTTTTCAGAAAATGATCTCATGGTGGAAACCGCCCGTCTCTATTATTACGAAGGCTTGACCCAGGATCGTATAGGAGAAGTATTGGGGATTTCACGCCAGAAAGTATGGCGTTTGCTCAGCCGTGCGCGGGAAGAAGGAATCGTTCAGGTTCGCATAGTCAATCCCCGGATACCTTCACCTTTAAAACTTGCCGAAGTACTGCAGGAACGCTTCGCTCTGCGTGAAGCTGTTGTTGTACCAGTCTTTTCTGAAGAAGAGACGGTTGTGCGCAAAAGGGTTGGCCAGGCGGCGGCTTCGTATCTCTTTTCCCATCTCGAAACTCATGCAACCTTGGGTGTGTCTTACGGAAAGACCTTGTTTGAAATGGCTTCATTCCTCGCGCCGAAAAATGTTCCAGGCCTGCGGGTTGTTCAGGTCATGGGGGGATATGGCAGGGTAAAAGGGGAAGCAATGGCCATTGAACTGGCCCGTCGCATCGCCTCTTCTTTTGGAGGGGAAGTTGTATATCTTCTCGCACCTGCCTTTGCCCGTGATGCTGCTACCCGGGAAGCGTTGGTCAGCGAAGGGGGAGTAGAGGAAGTCATCAGTATGTGGGAGGAGTTAGATATCGCCCTGGTGGGTATAGGAGGCGTTACTCCTTCTTCCACTCTTCTTGATACCGGGGATTTTCACCAGGAAGAAGTAACGGATTTACACCAAAAAAGAGCAGTTGGAAATATCTGTGGAAATTTTTACACCCTCACGGGTGAGCCGGTTTCCTCTGGCGCAGATAGCCGGCGTATTGCTATTTCACTTGAAGAGTTGAGAAAAGTCCCCCAAGTGCTGGGTGCAGCAGGAGGGAGAGAGAAAGTGCAGCCTGTTTTGGGAGCATTGCGGGGAAAACTGGTCGATATACTCATTACGGATGAACAGACAGCTGAAAACGTTTTGTCAGCCGATAGAGAGAAAGGGTGAACATATACCATGGTTCAAGGATCCTGTGTGCTGGTTTTTGATGTGGGTACAGGAAGTGGGCGATGTCTCATATTTGATCATGAAGGGAGGGAACTCGCCGAGGCTCACAGGGAGTGGACTCCCCGCACTATTCCCCAGTATCCTGGTTCCCGTGATTTTGATACCGCTGAAAGCTGGGCATTGTTAGGTGAGTGTGTACGGGAAGCCATTAAAAAAGCCGGTGTAGAGGCACGAGATATAACCGGTGTTACCGCTACCAGCATGCGGGAAGGCTTTGTACTTTATGATGATGAAGGAAAAGAATTGTGGGCCTGTCCCAACACCGATGCCCGGGCCGGCGAAGAAGGACGAGAGCTTATCGAGCAGGGGGTGGGGGAACAGGTTTT
>PWXL01000252.1 GCA_003561145.1 Candidatus Atribacteria bacterium | reverse complement strand
CTGGCCCGGGCGATCCTGGCCAATCCGCCCATCATAGTGCTCGACGAAGCCACCTCCAACGTGGATACCCACGCCGAACGGGTCATGCAGAAATCCTTCCGTCGTCTCATGAAGGGGCGTACCTGCCTCATCATCGCACACCGGCTTTCTACTGTGACGAAAGCCGACCGTATCGTGGTGCTCGATCAAGGCAGGATCGTCGAGATCGGCGCTCACCGGGAACTCATGGCCAGGAAGGGTATGTACTACAACATGTACGGAGCGCTCCTGGCGCCGGGCGCCGAACCGCAGGGCGCTTGATTACGGCTCCGGACCGGCAGCGGCCCTCAGCCCATCTACGTAAGGCTCTCCGATTATGCCCTTCTCGGTGATTATGGCGCCCACGTACCGATGGGGGGTCACATCGAAGGCGGGATTGGCTGCCGTGATCCCTTGCGGAGCTATGGGTATGCCCCTGATGCCCGTCACTTCGTCGGGGCTGCGCTCTTCAATGGGGATCTGGTCTCCTGAAGCAATCGATAGGTCGATCGTGCTTGTCGGTGCGGCGACATAGAAGGGGACCCCATTCTCGCCGGCCAGTACCGCCAGTGTATAGGTGCCGATCTTGTTGGCCACGTCTCCGTTGGCGGCGATCCTGTCGGCACCCACGATCACGCAGTTGACCTTGCCCTGCTGCATGAAATGGCCGGCCATCGAATCGGTGATCAGGGTCACGGGAATGCCCTCTTGCTGCAGCTCCCACGCCGTCAGCCTGGCACCCTGCAGAAGGGGACGGGTCTCGGTGGCCAGCACACTCACTCTCTTGCCCCGGTTACCGGCAGCGATGATCACTCCGAGGGCCGTGCCGTAGCCGGCGGTGGCCAGGGGGCCGGCGTTGCAGTGGGTGAGTACCATCGAGCCATCCCCGACGAGCTCCGAACCCAGTTCACTCAGCTGCCCAGTCGCGGCCATCTCTTCGTCGTGAATGCGCAGCGCCTCGTCGATGAGCGCCCTCTGGATCTCCGCGATCCCTTCCCCCCGGGCGGCCGTACTCATCCTGTCGATAGAGCGGAACAGGTTCACCGCGGTGGGCCTTGAGACGGCGAAGGCCTTCATAACCTCGCCCAGGCGGGCCAGAAACTCGTCCTCTCCATCTGCGCGGATACCTGATGCTCCGAGGGCTATGCCGTAGGCAGCGGCCACGCCGATGGCCGGTGCGCCGCGCACCCTCATCTCCTCTATGGCCAGCACTACGTCTCGGTAGTCACTGAGCTCCAGGTACACCCGGTCCCAGGGGAGCCTGCTCTGGTCCAGCACCCGCAGCCTGCCGTCAACCCATTCCAGCGCTCTGGCCGTCATCGTTTCTAGTATAATTCAACTGGCGGGAACAAAGGAAGCCCGGGAAGAGGGGGGCTGTTTGATAACAGCCGAGATTGGTGCTAGTCTTACTGGGCTTAACTGCGCACAGAGACGAAGATGGCCAGGATCTACTTCATAGATGTGACCAATCGCGACGGCGTTCAGACCGCGCGGCTCGGTCTATCCAAGCTGCAGAAGACCATGATCAACATGTACCTGAACGAGATGGGCATCTACCAGTCGGAGATCGGCTTTCCCACCACGAGGCATGAGTCTTTCTACATCCAGGCCAATCTCGAGTTGGCCGAAATGGGAGTTCTGCATCCGATCCGCCTGGGAGGATGGATAAGAGCCACCGTAGATGATGTGGAGAAGGCATTCCGGCTTGTTCCCGGCATCAAGCACCTCAATCTCTCCATCCCCACTTCCGATCAGATGATTCAGGGCAAGTTCCAGGGTTCCATGAGTCGTGAGGATATCATCAGCATGATGGTAGATGCCGTTGACGCTGCCCGGGCCTATGGTGCTGAGAGCGTAGGGGTAAACGCCGAGGATGCCTCCAGGACCGGGACAGACTTTCTGGCCCGGTTCGGGCTGGCCGCCCGCGATCACGGGGCGCAGAGACTCAGGTACTGCGACACCCTTGGCTATGATAATCCCTGCACGATCTACGAGAGCACCAGGTCGCTGGCTGAGACCATAGGCATGCCCATCGAGGTTCACTGCCACGGCGACCTGGGCATGGCCGTGGCCAATTCCCTGGCGGGGGCCCGGGGGGCCGTGGACGGCGGACAGGATGCCTACATCAACACTACGGTTAACGGCATCGGCGAACGGGCCGGCAATGCCGACCTGGTAGCGACGGTGCTGGCGATAACCAAGTCCAAAGGGTTTGGCGAGAGCTACAAAATGGAGCCGCCTGTGGATCTGACCATGGCCTGGAAGATAAGCAGGTATGCAAGTTATGCCTTCGGGATTCCCATCCCGATAAACCAGCCCGGTGTGGGGGCCAACGTGTTCGCCCACGGGTCAGGCATTCATGTCGATGGTGTGTTGAAGGACCCCTTCAACTATGAACTGTACAGTTTCAATGAAGTGGGCAGAGGAGGGCCGGAGATAGTGGATACCGGCAGCCTGATATGCTCGGGCGAATACAGCGGAATATCCGGGTTCAAGCATCTTATGGGCCGGATGGCCGTAAGGTTCAAGAACCCGGCGCAGGCCGAGAGGATTCTAGAACTGGTAAGGTATGCCAACGTAGCGTCCCAGACGCCGCTGGTGGAGGACGAACTGCTCTTCATTGCCAGGTATCCGGGCGTAGCGAGGAAGCTGTTGACTCTCATACCGCCCGAGTGATGAAATGATAGACGGCGGACCACGGTGGTAGAATATCGACAGAAGGAGGACTCAGATGTTCAAGAAGGTTATGGTGCCGCTTGACGGCTCAAAGCTGGCGGAGTGCGCATTACCTTACGTGGAGGAACTGGCAAAGGGGTGCGGCACGGAAGAGATCACACTGGTTAGCGTGACCGAGCAGGTGCGGGCCCAGGTGCGCGGAGCGCCTGAAGCAGGGGAACTCTTCCACAGCAGAGAGGATCCCCACGTACAGAGGGGAGGCATTGAAACCCCGGTGGTTTTCGGGAAGAAGGAGAAGCAGGCTGAGAAGTACCTTCACAGGATAGCCAAGCGGTTCAAGGACTCGGGAGCGAAGGTGCGGATAGAGGTGCTCTCCTGGCCGCCTGCCGACTCCATTGCATCATATGCAGCGAAGAGCGATGTCGATCTCATCGTCATGTCCAGCCACGGCCGGTCCGGCATAAGCCGCTGGACTCACGGCAGTGTTGCCGAGAGGGTGTTCAGGGCCAGTTGCGTTCCCGTGCTCATGATCAAGGCCCCGGGATGCGTGGAGGGGATCTAGCGGCGCGGCGAACATCTCGAGTGCTCACACCCGGCTGCGGTACGAAGGAGAACGATGATAAAGGTCATAGTAGGCTATGAACTGAAGGAAGAGGCCAACATCCAGCACATACTCCTGAAGCTCCGGTCGTATGCCCTCACATTTCCGGGGTTCATCAGTGCCGAACACATCAGAAGCGTGAAGACCCCCCCCCGAAGTGAAGTTCGGCGTCATCGCGAGGCTGAAGAAGGAAGAACTCTTGTTACAGGTTGTTGCGGATGGGCGGCGGATGTTAAACTCGTCAAGTAGCCGGACCGCAGGCGGTCCTGCAGTATCGATGCGGGAGTAGCTCAGTTGGTAGAGCATCTGCTTCCCAAGCAGATGGTCGCGGGTTCGAGTCCCGTCTCCCGCTCCACTGTCTTAGTGACGTCGGTCGCCAAAGGGGGTGCCGTATGGCTGTTGAGAACTACGGAGAGATATACCTGTGCGAGATTTGTGGCAACAAGGTGGAAGTGATCGAGGTCGGTGGCGGTACGCTCGTGTGCTGCGGCGAGGACATGAAGCTGGTTAAGGAGAAGCCTCAGCCCATGGTGAACCTGCCCGACTCCGGTGGGTAAGCCGACACCGTTACACGATCAACCGTGAGCTCCTGGGGTGGGGCCGGCAGAAGGCCGGTGACGACGATTTCTAATCCCTGCCGGCTGTAGCGAGGGCCTCTTCCAGCGACAGGTAGAACGCCCTTCTCTCCGCGTCGGACCCGAAGAATCCATCCAGCATCATCAACTTCCCCTCCGCCCTCAGCCTGGCCAGTCCATCCAGGAAAGCCGGCCTGGAAAGGCCCGGTTGCCACTCGCGGCAGGCCGCTGGACGGAACGGATGT
>PWXL01000235.1 GCA_003561145.1 Candidatus Atribacteria bacterium | reverse complement strand
CTGATACAGGATTCGGCCCTTCCTTGGACAATCTTTACACTTTGGTCTGATGACCCCTCATCGCCGCCGATCATCTCAAAATGAGTGTACGTTTGTTGCAAAGCGCTCTGCAGTGCTTCACTATCCACGGCTTCACGGTAATAGGCAGGAACGATGACACTCACCAGGGAGGCTGGCCTACCCATCCTCGCCACCTCTTGCCAAAACCAGCATGCGGTGGAATTTTTCTTCCCAATCCGCCCGTCGGGCAACTTCCGCTCTTGCATTTTTACAGTCATCCCATTGCAGAGCCTGTTCGCATCCCCGAAGAAAGAGGCCGGGATGACTCCCCGTGTGTATATAGATTCCCTCCCTCTCGTGTCCGACGGTTGACGGCAACCCACACCCCACCACGGGTAAACCGCAGGCCAAATATTCAAAGAGCTTTAAGGGAAATACAGAACGGTTATAGAGGTTTTCTCGGTAAGGAAGGATACCCAGGTCCAGCCCGCGCAAATACCCCGGCAGCTCTTCTGGTGGTACCAGGCCTGTCCAATATACGTTTTCCATCTCCAGCAGCCGGGAAAAGTGCTCGGAGCGCACACCATACTCAGGGCCAATAAGGACCAATTTCCAATGCGGCCTTTCCTGAGCGATCCTCTTTAACAAGACGAAATCCACTTTCCAGTTTTTCATTCCCCCGGCAAAACCAAGCACTGGCTCTGTGCTCCCAGACCACGCACAACGTGCTTTGACATTCGCCTTTGCCTGAAAAAGGGCAAAATCGACACCAT
Source organism: Candidatus Atribacteria bacterium (assembly GCA_003561145.1). Lineage (GTDB taxonomy): Bacteria > Atribacterota > Atribacteria > Atribacterales > Atribacteraceae > Nitricultor. The sequence goes on along the minus strand of PWXL01000235.1, from coordinate 3,352 downwards.
TTTCGATGATGTACCCCTCCACACCATACTGTTTTTTCATGTTTTGTTTCAAAAAGATCGAGGTTACAAAGACTCGATCGGCCATTTGAATGATATTTCTCTCGGTTCTCATAAGGAAAGGTCTTTTCAATGCACGATACAGCAATAACTTGAAAAACCGCCGGTCGCCCATTTCGCTCCATAAGTCACTGCAGTCGTAATAGATTCCCTTCCATTTGTACCTGCTTAGCTGCCCAAAAGCCGGATAGGTATACCAGAGGAAGCACTGATCCTCGAATGAAAGAACATCCGGAAGACACTCTAAAAAACCCTTTTGTAAAACCCCCAGGTGTTGTATAAGTCCCCTGTGATCAGGGATTCCAATTTCAACGATCCCATCCGCAACATTTTTCTCTATTTTCAATCCTTTCCGTGTGAGCCCGGCAGGGACTGCAGGTAATGGATAGATCCAGATGATCCGAGCACCACGTTTTTCCATTAAATAGCGGGCCAGCTGATGTCTCCGGTATTGCAAAACATCGCCTCTCCATCCCGTTGGTGCGACGATCACATGAGTTTCACTCTTTCCCAGACTTGCCATGTCATTCACTGTTCCTCTAGATTGTGTCCTTTGGCTTTCTCCTACCAAAAGGATAATATCCTGCCGCTTAACCTATATTCCAATACGGTCTCACCCCATCATGGGGGGAAAATAATGGTTTCACTGCATACTTTGAATGTGGAATGTAGCTGTTTTGGGGCGACTCAACCACCTCGTGAGGGACCGTAAACCAAAGAGGCAAAAAACGCTCGTAGTCAAATACGTCACTTTGTTGGTACGGCCAATCCTTACCTATGTGAGAAAGAATCCACCGCGCGCCTTGAGCCAGGCTCGCTCCATTTGCGGCCTTGAAGGACCAAAAATCCGCCCCCCAGCGGGTGGCGAGTTCTGCGAGGTTCACCCACCCCTGGAAGTTGAAACAGCAGTAGTGGGCGGTGTGAGTGCGCTCCAACTCCGCCGGTTGTGAACCATCGGGTTCAAATTGTTGCGATATACGGGACTGGGCGCGGGCCAGGGTCTCATAGAGTATTGCTTCTGCACCAAGAAAACTTGTTATAGCCGCTACTTGCAGGTCGTAGTAAGTACCATGGTTATTTGTTGCTTTGCGCTCCTTTTTCCCCAGGGGGGATTCCAAAAGCCAGTCGAGATAGTGTGCCAGCCACTCTTTGAAGCTATCGAGGCTATCATTCTGTAGAGCACCCGAAGAATATAATATACGGACAGCATCCAGATAGTGATACACATCCTTCAACTCTATAATCCCTGTACTGAAACCTTTGTACTTGTTCCAACCCATGCGGGCCTGCGCATAGTTCAGGTGAGGATTCATGCGAGTTGTAGGATTTACAAAAAAACGTTCCAATATGCGGGCACCGTGTTCAGCGAATTTCTTTTCCCCGGTGAATTTCCAAGCCAGGGCCAGGATTGTGGAATCATCGAACACGCGTTGCAGGCGGGTCCGGTCATACTTGTCACTTTCCGGTTCATACATGCGGGTCCCGGGTACACGTTCACCGTCGCGCCGTATGTAGGGAAGACCGTTCTTTGTGTTCGGGTTCGGCCACCAGTAGGGAGCTGGGTGCCAGTAATCATGCGGGTTACCACTGGGCGGGAGGGTGGTTTTGTCAATAACGGAGTAGGGTCCCCGGGTGAGCGCTTCATCGGCATCGGCCTTGAGTTGATTGACAAGTGATGAGAGATCCGGATCATCACCCGAACTCAATACCTCACGTTCTTTTTCGAGGACCTGCTCATGGAAACTGGTCAGATTTCGAGCGGTCATGCCCGATACCATCGTATCCGTGTTCTGGAGTGTTTTGATAATTGATTCAAGCCGAGCTACCCCTCTTTGTAAAAAGCTTTCCTTGTTGTTCTTTTCCAATACTCTCATCCCCGAAAAGAGCCGGGCCACCCACCCGGCCACCCCGAATTGCCTGGTCTCAGGAGAAAGCGGTCCGCGTTGTAAGTCCCAGGGGTCGTCTTTCCAGCGGATCCACGGTCCGGGAATACGAAGGCGCCACATCAGCTCCACCTTGGGGCGGCGGCCGTAACAGAATTCTTCGTTGAACTCTTCAGTTGTATCACTCCGGAAGATGATCTGCGGTTCTTCAACCGGTTCGGGAATGAAATCGTCTGAAAGAAGCTGTTCATTCTCCAGCACCCGGGCCATAGGCACGGCGAAGTATTTGAGATAGGGTGAGGTAGTCACATCCCTGTGGATTTTGTCCCAGGCCGTTTTTGTCACAAAGCAGTTGCCGTCCCAGGGGAGTACCCACTTGGCCACCGTCTTCCCCTCGCGCAAAGCAGCGTTGCGCGCTCCGTTGTTGTTCATGAGGTAGTTGTTCTTGAGCCGATAGGTGGCAGCAGTAAGCCGGTCCCGCTGCTCATCATCGAGGTATTCATATTCTTCACCGGCCAGATATCCCGGCTGTGGCAAACAGTCGGTATCCCAGTCTATGGTTTTGTACGCTTCAGGATTGAATGGTAGGTGTAGATATGGCTGCTTGTGATCTTCCAGAAGCTCGATGATGGCTTTTTCTTCTTCCTTGTCGAGTATCCGGTTGATGATGAATCTTTTTTCACAATTTTCTAACTCTGGTTCGTTTTCCAGGATGAATCTCAGGTTCTCGCGCGATTGACCTTTTTTGTGTCGCGGGCAGAGATCATTGCCAATAATTCGGTAAAGAACAAAGGTATCGGGAACTCTATCAAGGCCTTTTTCTTGGTATTCTGCCTCCAATGCTTCCCTATTACGAGGTTTGGCCTTGTGTAACAGCTCGACGGGGTCAATTTTCCTGTGCATACTTTCAAAAAATCTTGCATACCGAGGAAATCGGTGGGCCCAATACCCAGACGTTATTTTAGTTCTCAACATGCGTAAGTGAGATTTTAGAAATGAAATTTGACGAGGAGTCAATATACGTTTCAGCACTCTTATGACTGCTTTTTTCAACTTTCTCATGTATTACTGTATCTCCTCAATCATGTTCTTGAGCACCTTCATTCTACAATCCTCAAATCCTTCCTTTGCCATTATTTTATACCTTCACCCTTGTTTTTCCAATTCCTGTCACCTCTCTCAACCAATACCCCCACCCCTGTAGGTATTTGACAGGGGCGGGTGAGGGGTCCACCCTCGTTCGTCACCCCTGCTTTTTCCCGTCACCCCGGACCTGATCCGGGGTCCACAACGCCTGTCACCCCTGCACGTAATTACCCGAAATCCCTCACGTATGTCTATAATTTTCCATTGCGAACAATGCCAGTATACATATCCCTCATGCGTGGGAATACAATAAAAGGCTCATCGTG
>PWXL01000213.1 GCA_003561145.1 Candidatus Atribacteria bacterium | reverse complement strand
CCGGCCCAATACGGGAATCCTCTTTTCCGAAAGGAACGGTAAGAAGGATACACAATTACCTCAACAAAAAAACTTGTTGAAAGGCCACACAAAAAATGAATTTCCTCCGCTGCTTCTTGAAAAGCGGTTACCAGTTTTCCTCTTTCCGTTCCTACGAGCAAACCTCCATCCAGTATTCGTACTTCCAATGCCTGGGCGCTACAGCACCATAGAAAATATAGCAGGGTGATACCCACAAGCGCCCCTAGGCGCATGCTACAGGGAATATCATCTTCTGACTTCAACTACATCTTCCTCCGAATATCCCGCTACTTCCGGAAAATACATCAGGTACGCTCTGGTTGGCGGCACATAAAAGGTGCCTTCATCACGTGCCCGTATAATGTATCTTATCACATTTTTTCCTTTCCATAGGTTTTCGATAAACAACGCCGGTTGTCCGCGGTGGAGACGGGTCACAATATACTGGTAGGGATCGTAGACTTCATCCTCCAGGGGATATCGATACCATTCACGAACAAGCTCGAAACCGGCTCCCATACCATCCTCGATAACCAGGTGAGAAAGGTCGGCAGGGCTTTCTATTTCCAACTCACACAATACCTCGTCACCCGGCTTCAGTGTTGTGAATGTTTCCGCGGCAAAACGGATACTCCCGTCATCCTGCTCCTGAGGACGCAAAAGGCTGTAACGGCGACTCACCTGCAGCTCCTGGTCATAAGGAGGGGTATTTGAAATACCACGCATATAAAGCGACGCCGACCAAAAGCCCTCTCCGCTTACTTCAAGCGTGTTGGTGTCCGGGAAAAACACCTCCTGCGGAAGTTCAATCCGAACTGAAGCTTCCTGCGGAGAACGGCGACCCTGGACCACCTTTTCACCGTTAAGCAGCACCCGGTAGCTCAAGCGGGAAGGAGCTTCTTCCCCTGTGAAAGCAGCCGCGGCCTGGATAAACCAGGTCCTTTCCAAAGTGCTCAAACCCCACTCTCCGGGGAGTGAACGAAGCAACCACAACAGCGCCCGGGAAGCCAATGCATCATCTTCTCCCTGCAAAGCAAGAACTGCAAGAGACGTAGACAAAAAGCGGTCATTCATCCAGGGCCGGGCAGGGTCGATTCGGCCGAAAACAACCGCATCTCCCACCGCACGTGCCCTCTCTTGCATGAGTGAAACCAATTCATGCCTTTTCTCCTCAGGGCTGGTCATAACCAAGAGGGCAAGAGTTTTGTCATCGATTTCTTTGAAAGATGGGAACATATCACCAACCGTCACCCGGTCTCTTTCCGCTTTTTCCAGGGCGAGCATTCCCAGTGCCCGTGAGAATGTATCCACCTCTTCATACGCATATTCAAGAGCATATTCCAGGTACCCCAACCCCCGCTCAATGGCCTGCTTACTCACCGGGTACCCTTGCTCACGAGCGAGCAGCAATGCTAACAGTACATGCGCGGTATTGAAGACATTCGAATCTCCTCTTGCCCACCAGCCCCATCCTCCGTCATAACCTTGTTGTGAATACAAAAGATGAATATCATCGCGCACTTCCCGGGGGATTGCCGATACCCACTCTTCATCACTATTCCATTTTTCCTTGAGTAAAGCCAGTATTCGGCTGGCTGCCTGCTCGCTGCAGCGGAAGGGATACGAAAACATATATGATATTTCACGGCCGAGTATCCCCTCTACCCCCCTGAACAGCTCCAAAGAAACTTCAGGTGAAGAAAGAAAATCCTCTTCACCATAAAAAAACTGGAACCTGGCTTCTCCCTCTTGGACAATCACCGTATTGCTCGTTTCCAATATTATCCCGCGCTCTCGCCTTGGCAGAGATACACGCAGACCATCGGAAGCATATTCACCTCTTGCGGTGAGGGTTATCGAAGAATCTCCCGCACCCTGTGCAGCTACTTCTACGGGAAAAGGCATATTTTCCTCTCTTCCGATACGCTGGATGCGCTCAGGGAGAGAAACAGAAAGGCCTGTGTCGGCCACAATATCCAACTCCACCTGTTGGGGCTGCATCTCATTCCATAATGTCGCCCGCAAAAGTGCCTGGTCACCATCACGCAGAAACGGAGGAACAGCAAGCCTGAGAGCAAAGGGGGATGCTGTTCGGAAATGACTCACTTCTTCCCCGAACTCATCTACGGCAACCGCCCTGGCTTCCACTCTCCAGCGGGTAAGGGTACCTGGAGCGGTAAAGGGTACCTCCGCCCTGCCTTGCTCATCTGTTACCAAATCAGGCAGCCATAAAAGAGTATCCGGAAAGTATTCGCGAACGGTAAGCCCTCCCTCACCCAAAGCCCCTTTCATTTGTGGTGAACCTTCGAACACACGTTCTCCGTATCCGTAAAAACCCGTATACAAGGAAGAGAGTGTAAAAACGCGGTTATACATATACTGGTAGTAGTGGTCGACAATCCCTTCCCGCCAGAAGGGAGCCATATCAAAAATGGCTTGATCGACTACACCCAATGATAGTTCTGCCTGTCGTGGAAGCCCGTCTGCCCCGGTGACTTGGAGAAAAATCATTCCCTCTTCTCCCGGCCGGTAGGTATTCTTTCCTATTTCCATTTCAATAGAGAGTTCACGTTCATGGTCAATGCTTAATTCCACTGATTCCTGGTAGAGTTCTCCGGTGAAAAAGGAAACTACCGAAACAAAACACCCCAGCCGGTGATAGGGACGAATGGGAATCGTAACTTCAAGTGGGCCCTCCGCTTCCATGACTTCCAGGTGGTGGATCCGGGATCCCTCCACGGAAAAAAGGAAAGGAAAGCGTGTTTCATCCATGGGAGGTACAATGACGATTCTCGCTTCCTCACCGACCCTGTATGATTCCCGGTCCGTATAGACTTCCACACGCTCTGCGGGAATATACAAACCGCGGCCGGTGACATAGAAAGTACGTGAGGCACGGATCACTCGCCCCTGGGAATCTACGGCTGCAACTTCCAAACGATAATACCCCGCCTCATCCAGGTTGGTAACCAACTCCCCTTCTCCCCCGGTGAGGGAAAGAGTCCTCATCCAAACAGTAGAACTCTCCCACTCCCACTGTGATGCGCTCCAGGTCAGTTTTTCCACTTTCGCGTGGACAGCCTCGACCTCCACTGGATTTTCCCAGGCATCGAGTGCCCGGATTTCCCAGGTTAAAGGCTTCTCCCGTTGAACAAACAGACGGTCCGGTCGAAGAACAAGGGCGAAATCTCCCATCAATACCCTTACCCGGGCCGAAGTTTCCACAACCCGAAAAGCCGGATCAAATACTTGGCAGTTCACCTCGTACCAGAAAACCTTTTCAGTATCAGCAGGTGTGGGAAAACTGATGACGCTTTTTCCGGCTGTATCCAATTGCCCCTCTTCCTCCACGAGTATCTCGCGGTCGCGACCGAAAGATCCAGAAAAAGCAGGGTAACGAATAACCCGGTAACGGTAATGGCCGACAGCCATCGGCTCTCCCGTGTAATAGGTGGCACTTAACTCATAGAGAAGTTCTTCTCCTGCTGCATATACCTCCCGCTCCGGCTCCAAATCGACTTCGAACACGGGTTTTTCGTATTCTTGCACCTCAACAAATCCGGTGAATACTCTCTCCCGCCAAGTAAGTTCGAGGAAATAGCTTCCTTCCTCCACCAGTGCGGGTAGGTCAAGCCAGGAGGAAACAGTTCCAAAGCGGTTGGTTTCAAGGGTTTGTTCGCCGTACACGTTGCCGTCAAAATCCACCAGCTGCACTTCGACCATTTCTCCCTCATCGGGCGCCATGTACCCGTCAAGAAACCGCGTCCGCAAAACCCCCCTGAAATACACGCGTTGGCCGGGACGGTAAATCGGGCGCTCGGTATATATAAAGGCATCGAGGTTCTCATCAAAAAAATATGAATAAGCGCTCAGAAAGGAATACTCACCTTCCCATTCCACCATTACAGCGGATTCCCCTCTCTCCACGGCTTCACTTTGCCATACACCGTTTCCATCTGTGACCCCCTCACGAATAACCAGGTCTTCCCGGAATACCCGTACCTGAGCATTCTCAAGCGGCCGGCCTGTGAGTTGCTCCTGTACGAAGAAAAAAAAGTTCTCGTAATCCTGTTTTGAGATAATTCCTACCGAACTCACACTGAACAACACCCTGCTTTCCCGGGTTTCTGTGGAAGCGGTGAGCAGGTATACGCCTCTTTCCAATGGAGCAACCTGGAATGTAGTATAGGTATAGGTTGTCCCGGGACGATACTGTAGCTTTTCATGCCAGCTTTTCACAAACTCTGTTCCCCGCTGGTAGTCAGCCGGGTCGATTTCAATCTGTCGCGGGGGGAGGGGACCGGAAATGCCCAATAGTTCCTGGAGAAAGGATTTCGTGCTCTCCGGCAACACCCGCGAAGCTATACCTCGAAGGGACTGAAAAAACGCGTTTTTCAGGTTCTGCCAGAGCTCTCGCTTCTCGGGAGGACGGCTTGGCCGCCAGGAACTCACATCGAAAAATCGCTCTTTGCGGGCTCCGGTAATATACTGTACAGGGTTTTCGATCCGTTGCAGGGAAAAAGTGAGAGAGTCCACGCCGGTTGCCGATACAGTTGCCTCCAGGGTTTCTCCCGGATATACTTGGGCCGGAACATTCAGCCAAAACCACTCGTACTCCTCGGCACCGAGAGACAAGGTACACAGGCACACCAAGAGGCATGCACATATGACACACCAAATCCAGCGTACTGTTTTCATTGAGGGTCCCCTCCCTTTCCGTTTCTTATCAAATTATTCATTCCCCTGCACTGCACCAATGGACACATATTATGTCAATAGCTTCCAGCGGAAAAAACCTAAAAAAGCCCTGTTGCCCGCTATCGGACGCCAGCGTGGATCGCGGTGGCGAGCGAGATCGTGTAAGGTAGACCGGGAAATTTTTCCCGCACCTTCTTCCGTTGGGCCTGTATGATACACAACTTCGCCGGCTCCCGTATAAATCATAACATGATATGGAAAGTCCGCTGTATACGGATGATAAAAAAACAACAGATCTCCAGGTTTTGCTTCACGTTCACCCTTTTGTAAGGGGACCACGTTATAAGAAAAGAGATAGAACGCGGAAGCAAAAACTGAAAAATCCTCTTCGACCCGTTCAGGACTGAAGTGGCCCGGCCGTACTCGAAAGAGTCTCTCTCCAAGCAAGGGTATCCTCGGGTAACGATAAGCGGAAACCCGGTCTGTTTGGGTAACCGGAGCGTCAATCTGTTGAAACCACTCAACGTCGGGTGTTTTCAGGGCTTCCCTGTACGCGAATCGTACCAGTCCGGAGCAGTCCTGATCTCTCCATGAGGGACTTTTCCGTTCAAGTTGTGCGATCGCTATATCCACAAAGCGCTTCCGAAAGGCTACCCTGTCGCTTTCCTGTCGAAGCTTGACCACATCGGGAAAACCATCGCCGTCACTGTCTGTGGTATCAGGCTCCACCGTGACAGCGATGTGCCTGCGCAAAGGGAATGCCCGCACTTCAAGCCATCCCCTTCCCTCCAGAAAGCGGGAGGCAACAAGAAGCGAGTCCCCATCCCATTTGAGGGAGATAAGCTCCTCATCCGAGGCAATTACCTGGGGTTTTCCCCAGAGCGGTGTTCCTCCCCAAAGATTCCTCACCCCCATTTTCACCTCGTTTGTCTGCCGGCCGGCGGATAGTTCCAACGATTCCGGGACCTCCATGATCCAGGGAAACAGAAATCCCGAGCAAAAGAAGAACACCAGGGCGACCACCGGCAGTATAATACGAACCCGCACCCTATTCTCCCCCCAAAAAACGTAATGTCAGCAGGCTGTAAATACGAGCTGCCGCTACCACCTGGGTGACTGACACATATTCATCGGCACTGTGCGCTTGTTCTATGCGCCCCGGACCGAATATCACGGTTGGAATACCGGCGCTGAACAAAAAGGAAGCTTCACAGGAAGCCGGAAATGGAGCGAATAAAGGCATTTCTCCCGGTACATCCGAAATGGAACGGGCAAGAATATCGATCTCCTTCATGTCGCGGGGGATTTTAACCGGTGGGAGATGAGGAACTGATTGTTCCATGCCGATGGCATATCCCTCCCCCCTTGCGGCCGCTGCTTCCTCCGCGGTGCTTCTGATTACCTGTTCCAGCTCCTCCAACGGTACATCAGGCAATGTACGGACATCTATTTCGACCTGGCAAAAATCAGGGATAACATTGGCAGAAACCCCGCCCTGGATACGTCCCACGTTGAGAGTAGGTGAACCAAGATCTGCATCCGTCTTTTCCTTGAGAGTTGCACTCCGCTCTTCAATTCCCCTTACTATCTGGGCGGCCAGATAGATGGCGTTGGCTCCATATTCAGCCATTCCTGCATGGCTGGAGCGGCCTTTCGCTTTCACCCGGAAACCGGCAACCCCTCTATGCCCCAGGCTGATATTGAGGTCGGTTGGCTCACCCACCACCGCAAAATCAAGCACGTCTCCCTCTTTGTGATATCTCTCCACCCAATGTTTCATGCCGAGGTTGTCTTTTTCTTCGTCCACCACCAATACCAAGCGGACCGACCCATACATGGAATGAGAAAAAAGAGAGGCAAGGCGGAGAGTATACATCATGGCGGCAATGGCACCTTTCATGTCACAGGCCCCCCTGCCGAACAATTGATTGTCTATGATCTGCCCGCCCAGCGGTGGGTAATGCCAGCCGCTCCCAAGGGGAACGGTATCAAGATGTCCATTCAGTAACAGTGAAGGACCGTCACCCAGGGCTCCTTCCACTTCAGCAACCAAATTGGCCCGGCCTTCTTCAACCTCTTGCCATTGCACCCGTATACCATGGTCAATCAGGTAGTTGGAAATATAGCGGGCGATTTCACTCTCTCCCTTTGTAGAAGAGACACTGGCAATCCTCACCAGGCTTTGAGCGAGAGTAATGGGTTCAAACAAATCGAATTCACTGTCAAGCAAGGCTCTCCAATCAGCCATGGGCACATGCCCCTTTCTTGTCCTTTCAGCCCAGAGAGCGGCTTCCGCGTTTCTGCAGCCTGATCCGTTCCCGGCATAGAGGACATTCCTCGGGTGAGTACGTTTGTACTTCCATCTGCAGAAGCGATGAAAAAGGAACTGTAAGCGCATTCTTGCCGGAGCTGCGATCAACCAGGGCGGAAACTTTGGTCACCACAGCCTGGCTCTCCCGCACCGCTTCCACGACTTCTTGCACTGAACCACCGGTTGTCACAACGTCTTCCACCACCAGGACACGTTCTCCTTTACAGGGAGCAAAATCACGGCGAAAAGTCATTTTCCCGTTCTCCCGCTCGGTAAAGGCCATACGTGTTTCCAGTTGGCGGGCAGCCTCATAAGCTAACACAATTCCTCCAACAGCAGGTCCCACGACTACATCAATTTCGTCCCTCTTGATACTTTTTATCATTTCCCGCACCAGGGTTTCCACGTAATGAGGATACCGCAACAGGGTAAATTTTTCTATGTATACGGGGCTGTGCAAGCCTGAAGTCAAAAGAAAGTGGCCTTCCATAAAAGCCCCCGCATCCCGGAATATTTTCAGGATTTCTTCTTCCTTCATCCATGTCACCTCGCTTTACCTATTATTTCTTCTATACGCTCAATACCTCTTCCTTCCATCCATGATTGCATTCCCTCGAGTATTTCCAGGGCGGCAGCAGGATTTTTCAGGGTCGCGGTTCCCACTCCTACCGCACATGCTCCAACCAGGAGAAATTCCACAGCGTCGGTTCCGCTTGATATCCCTCCCATGCCGATACAGGGAATGCTGCTCGCCTGAGTTGCTTCATATACCATGCGCAGCGCCATGGGCTTGATTGCCGGACCGGAAAGCCCCGCCGTTTTACGGGAGAAAAACAACCTCTCGTTTGAGAGGTTCACCGCCAATGCGGGAAAGGTATTGGTGATACTGACTGCATCCACCCCCAGCTGCTCCAGTAGAATCACGACCGCACCAATATCCTCCTTCATGGGTCCAAGTTTTACTATGAGTGTCTTGGTGACCACTTTTCTGAGTTTTCCGATAAGTGAAGCAAGGGAGTCCAGGCTACAGGCAAAGCTTGCCCCCCCCTTCTCCACATTCGGACACGAAACATTGATCTCTATTCCATCAATCCTCTCGATTGCTGTCAAAGTTCGGGCCCCGTCCCTGTAAGAATGTTCATCCGTGCCCCATATGTTAACGAAAACACGCGTAGAAAGGGTTTCAAGAAATGGAATATCCTCCTGAATAAACCGTTCAACACCTTTGTTTTCAAGCCCAATGGAATTTAAGACGCCTGAAGCGCTCTCGTAGATTCGGGGCGGGGGATTCCCCGAGCAGGGGAAAAGACTCAATCCTTTCACCGTAATGGCTCCTACACGATTCAGGTCCAGGTATGGAGCGATTTCTCTACCGTATCCAGCCGTCCCGGAAGCGAGTACTAACGGGTTTGCAAGTTCAAGCGTCCCCAGACGAGTCTTTATGTTCACCAGGTAACCTCGGAGAGAGCACATACCGGACCCTCGGAACATATATGCATATATCCCTCGGTACTCTTTCGCGCGCAACTCATGCATACACCGAAACCACATCCCATAAGCGCTTCCAATGAAACCTCAACCCTGCGCTTTTCTAACAAAGGGTGCATCGCAAGCTCCCTGAGCATTCCTTCCGGCCCGCAGGTATAAATAACTGTTTCAGGTGCAAGGGGATGCAGGGCGGCGTATTCCTCCAAGGCATCCACCACTGTTCCCTGGAATAATCCTCTCACCCCTTCTTCACAACAAAAGAGCCGAAGTCCGCTTTCACATTCAATTATATACCTCTCAAGCATGATTTCCGAGCTATCACGCACACCACATAACATTGACACGGGTATACCCAGTTCTTTGAACCTGCGCGCTAGAAAATGCAGGGTGACAACACCTCTTCCGCCTGCTAAAAGGAGAGCTGAAGAGGCATCCAGGGAATAGCCGTTGCCCAAGGGACCCAAAACCGGCAGCGTATCTCCTTTTTCCAGGCAGGCCAAGAGTGAGGTCCCCCTCCCCACCACCTCGAACAGTAATGCAAAACTATCATCTTTCGCCCATAAAATACCGAGCGGCCTGTTCAAAAAGGGGTCGAGAGTTGGAGAAACAGATACCATCACGAACTGTCCTGGAACAGCGTGCTGTGCCACTTCGGCACAGGTACAGGTAAATTCTATGAAATTTCCAACAATCTGTTTGCCCGTTATAACGGCTTCGTTCATTGCAGGGTCCCTTGAGAGGTTTGGCGAAGTCTTTTCTGGTAAAAACGTGCCCGCTCCAGGGCCGCCCCGGTAAAATTCTCACCTTGTAAGTCTTTTCCTTCACGATAAGCGAAAATGATACCTCTTGAAACATTGACCAGTGTACCTCCACCCTTACGAGCGAAAGCCGGACCCAATTTTTCCATGTCTCCTTCTTGCGCTCCGATTCCCGGGACCAGGAACAACATGTATGGAAATTTTTTCCGTAAAAGCTCGAGCTCCCGTGGGTATGTGGCGCCTACCACCACACCAATGGCACTGAAACCCCTCCTGCCGATAAGATTTTGACCCAAGCGGTCGACCAGGGTGGCGACTCGTTGATATACTGTTTCCCCTTCTCCCATATCCTGGATAAATGGGGCGGAAGGGTTGCTTGTACGGCACAGGACAAAGAGTCCTTTTTCGTTGCGGTGTGCTTCCTCTATGAAAGGCAACAGTCCATCTTCCCCCAGGTAGGGGTTGACGGTGAGCGCATCACACGGCCATTGAGGGGGAACCACCTGGTTACCGGGAAGTACGGGATAAGAGAGATACGCCGAGGCGTAAGCTTTTGCGGTTGAGGAGATATCATTTCTTTTCCCGTCAAGGATCACCAGGTATCCCAAGTGGAGTGCTTCCAGCAAAGTACGTTGTAATAGCTTCATTCCGCCCGGTCCGAGCATTTCGTAAAAGGCCATCTGCACCTTGACTGCGCCTACCACATCCCTCAAGCAGTCCAGAATCGCCCGGTTGAAAGCGAATACGGCTTGTGCAAAGGCATCCAAGGGGTCATCTCCGTTACCCCTGGTCCGCTGCAACAAAGAAGGAGGTAAATGCTCGGGGTGGGGATCGAGGCCAACCACGAGTGGGCCCTTGTTTTCAATGACATCAATAACCCGGTCGGCGAAATTCATGATAGTAGTACATTCCTCTCATGCATAACGAGCTCCCCCCCAACAATAGTCGTAACCGGCCATCCGGTAAGGGGCATCCGGTCAAAAGGACAGTTACGCCCCTTTGATTGGAAGTTTTCGACCCTGACTTCCCATTCTGTGTCGGGATCTACCACGGTAACGTCAGCGTCCATCCCCTCTGCGAGCTCCCCCTTACGTGATAATCCAAGGAGTTGGGCGGGTCTCTGGCTGAGATTCTTCCACAACTCCACCCACCCGATCACTCCTTCCTCGATGAGAGATTGTACATAGAGTGGCAGACTGATTTCCAGGTTCGAAATACCATACGCCGCCTCGTTAAAATCTCCTTCCTTGTCTTCCGTGCTGTGTGGAGCATGATCTGAAGCCAGGATTCCAATTATCCCCCGCTTGATCCCCTCTTTCAAAGCCTGTATATCCTTTTTTTCCCGTAAAGGGGGCTTTACCTTGGCTAAATTTCCTATTTCCTCCACCGCCTGATCAGTGAGCAGCAAATGATGAGGCGTAACGTCTGCGCTGACTCTTGTTCCTTGCTTGCGGAAAAATTCTACCAGCTCCACTCCTAATGCTGTTGTCAGGTGGGTTATGTGCACCCGTGCTCCACTGTGAAAACCTAAAACAAGATCTCGAGCTAAAACAGATTCCTCCGCGGATGAAGGAATCCCCTTGATACCCATACGAAAAGCTGTCTCCCCTCGGTTGAGCTGCCCACCCCCCCCGAGGTTGGGATCTTCTTCGTGGAGAATGAGAGGAAGTGAAAAATATGTAGAATACTCCATGGCCCGGCTCAATAATAAAGAGTTCATGACACACTGTCCGTCATCACTCAATGCGGGTACCCCGGCTTCCTTCATAAGTCCAAATTCCGCCATAGTCACACCCTGGAGGCTTCGAGTGATGGCACCGGCAAAATAGGTATTCACTATAGAGATTTCGCTTGCCCTGTTATGAAGATAGCGCACCATCATGGGTTCATCGACGGGTGGCTGTGTATTGGGCATACACAACACCGAGGTAAAACCCCCCATGGCGGCTGCCCTGGAACCGGAGCGTAAATCTTCCTTGTGCTCTTCACCCGGTTCCCGGAAATGAACGTGGAGGTTGATAAAACCCGGACCCACCAAAAGACCGGAGGCGTTCACCCGAAAAGCCTGGGGGTCGGTCAACCCCCTCCCTATCCGCTGAATGACACCGTTTTCCAAGAGAAGATCCCGGTCCACCAGCGTGCCTTCTCGTGTCGATACCATGGTGCCGTTTTGTATCAGGATCTTTTTCACGCCACCCTCCCCTCCAATACAAGTGTTTCAAGAACCGCCATCCTCACCGCCAGACCACAGGTGACCTGTTCCTCGATAAGAGACGCCTCACTTTCAACCAGAGAAGAATCTATTTCCACCCCCCTGTTGACCGGCCCGGGATGCATGATCACTCTTTTTTCCCCGTCTTTCAGGGGAAGCCGGTGAAGTCCGAAAAAGCGGGAGTATTCTTTGACAGTGGGAAAGAAACCCGCATCCTGGCGTTCACGTTGTATACGAAGAAGATATATCACTTCGGCCTGCGCAACAGCTTCCTCTACAGGAAAAACAACCTCTGCTCCCAGTGAGGCGGCCGCGGGAGGAGCAAACGTCGGTGGACCTGAGACAACGACCCTGCTCCCCATCGTCACAAGGCCTGTTATGAGGGAACGAGCTACCCTGCTGTGCAAAACATCACCTATAACAGCCACGGTGAGGCCGCTGAAATAACCGAAAGCGCGCCGGATAGTAAGCAAATCAAGCAAGGCCTGGGTGGGATGCTCGCGCAGACCGTCACCGGCGTTCACCACGTGGCAGGGAATAAACCGGCTGAGGTATTCCGGGACACCGCTTGATTGGTGCCGAACAACGAACACATCCGCTTTCATCCTGGCCAGGGTACGTACGGTGTCCCGGAAACTCTCACCCTTACGGAGACTGCTTGCGTTGGTAGAGAAATTCACCACTTCCATTCCCAGGAGCTTTCCAGCCATTTCAAAAGACACACGGGTCCGGGTACTGGCTTCTAAAAAGAGATTCAACTGGCAGTAGCCCTCGAGGACGGGCTTGCGCTTTGGTGCAAGATCCAAAAACTCCCGGTAGCCGTCCGCCTTGTCAAGCAGGTAGCCGATCTCTCTCGCGTTCAAGTCTCTCATCCCCAGCAGGTGCCTGTGGACCCACTTCATCCACTTCCTCTCCTTTCACTCGCAGGTTCAAAAACACACATTCGGGAAATACCTGTTCATTTTCTCCACCATGTTCTTGCTCTCATACACTCTTGTGTGATGCTCCCTGAATCCACAATTAAAGAGATATTTTTCATGAGAGACAGGGAACTGAAAGCAAAAAAAATCCATCTCTCCTTTTCACGGAAAGATGGATGTATTCACGAGCTACCCCCCTGTATACTCATGCTCCACAATGCCATATTATCACCACGACATAGAATACCTGCTGAAGAACACCATGTCAACGCATACAAAAGCGGTGTATACAAAAGCGGTGAGACGTAAGAAGAGAGAAGTAAGAGGTCAGGAAGGAAGAAGAAGGCGGTTGAGGGTTGAAAACCCTGAGTTATAAAACGGGAGGGTTCGACCAGAGACCAATGTTTTAATACTGGTCGGGGAGAGCGGATTTGAACCGCCGACCACTCGCACCCCAAGCGAGTACGCTATCCTGGCTGCGCCACTCCCCGACTGTGTGTCATCAATCCGTGCAATACTTTATAGCAGAACCGAATGGGCCTGTCAACAGGAACAGAGCTTCCTGTCAAGAGCTTCCACCTTCCTTCCCAGGGCAGCGCGGTGAGCCTCAGCGTCTTTGCCGAGAGCCATGCCACTTCCCACAGCCACACCTTTACGAGCCAGGTATCTTCATGGATATGAAAAGTGGCCCAACAGGAATTATAAGACTCCATCACTTCGCAGACGATTGACGATTCCCTTAGCAGAACTCCTTCGATCCATAGTGTAAATATGTACTCCCGGCACTCCTGCTGAGAGTAATTCCTTGCATTGGCTTACCGCAAACTCAATCCCATAATTCAAAAGCGCCTCCTTATCTCCTGCGGGCAAGGCGGCTATCTCCTGACGCACTGTGTCAGTAATAGTAGCTCCGGTAAGATTGGTTAAAGTTTCCATCATCTTAACGCTGAAAATAGGCATCACGCCCGGCAAAATAGGAACATCTATGCCAATAGCTCGACAGCGTTTCATAAAATCAAAAAAATACTGATTATCGTAGCAGTAATTGGTAATGGCGTACTCGGCTCCATTCTCTGCTTTCAGCTTAAGGTACTCAATATCTTTCTCCCTACTTTCGCATTCAATATGGCCTTCCGGGTAACCGGCTGCTCCAAGGCAAAAGTTATAACGCGGCTGGATAAATGACAGAAGATCAGAAGCATGGGCAAAACATTGAGGGTGAGGTTGAAAATCCGGTTGGTCGCGGGGCGGGTCTCCGCGCGCAACCAGAATAGTCTCTACTCCCAAATCGCGATAGTCATCCAGAACTGCTGTAATGTCCTCGGGTCCGAGGCCACAGCCGGTAAAATAGGCAACCACTTCCAAACCCTTTTCGTTTTTGAGTTTTTTCACGAGTTGATACGAACCTTCCCGGGTGGAACCGCCGGCCCCGAAAGTAACCGAAACAAAATCCGGTTTCAGCGCAGCCAACTCATCAATTGTTTTTTCCAGACTCTCGGCTGCCTTTGCAGACCTGGCCGGGAATAATTCGAAAGAAACTGTTGGTTTTTGAGAGACTTTCCAAATATCTGTCACTCTCACAGAAGCTCTCCTTTCGAATCTTAAGATTCATTTTTTTTAGGAAATCTATACACAATATATCAAAGTTTCTACCTCATTGTAAGGAAACGCACGTGGATACAGGCAGTGTTCAAACTTTGAAGTTGACGTATACGATAATCGAGTAGGGGGGGATTGAAAGGTTCTTCAAGAGTCGATTTTTGTCAAGCGTACACTCACTGATGAGTCAACAGAACTGATTCGGCAAGCTCGGGCGATTGAGCCCCTCAGGTAAGTTTGGTACCCTTTACTTGGGGTATATTGTATAAAAAATCAGTCGTTTTTCGCTTCCAACTCAAAGATCCTACTCACTTCAATCGATAAGAAGGGCACATCCTCAGTGATAGTTTTCCAAACAACCTCATAATCTACGCCAAAATATTCGTGGATGAGTTTATCTCTCATACCTGCGATGCGCAATCCCTACAGCCTGAACAGCACCCCTCCCGGCTCCTCCTGGATGAGTCCACTCAACTCCAGTTCGATCGGGATCCGAAAAAAGGTCCCGCCTCCCATACTGCTTTTCTCCAGGAGTTTCCCCTTATCCGTGCCGGTGTACTCGATTTGGGAAAGCAGTTCCTCCTCTTTGGGTGATCGTTCCAGCTCAGTTTTGTGTCTCTCCGATATTCATTGATCTTGATGCGGTTATGTTGCGTTCGTATCGTCTTCCCAAATGGCAAAGGCATTATTCTCTGTATCAAGACACAAGGCAAAATACCCCATCCCCGGCACCGCAGTCTTTGGAACGACTACCTGACCACCAAGTGTTTTAACTTTGACCGAATATTCTTCAATCGAGGGCACATCGATATAGTTGGTTATTGGCTGTTGCGGGCTTTGTCTCCGCATCATGCCGCCTCCGAGGGCTTCATCACCTTTTTGATCGGTGGTGGTAATCGTCCAATATTCCATTGGTTCTTTCGTAGCATCGGCATACTTCTCAATCCGCCACCCAAAAAGCTCTGCGTAGAATTGTTTGGCCCGTTCGGGCTGGTCTGCCGGTATCTCAAAATGAACAATCGTAGGCATGGTTCT
>PWXL01000016.1 GCA_003561145.1 Candidatus Atribacteria bacterium | reverse complement strand
ATACATGACACTCCCCTTTACCATGGTCATGAGGACACGAAAGGTTGCATCAAAGAGAACAAGGTCCGCGTCTTTGCCCACACTGATACTTCCTTTGCGGTCATCGACACCGGCACTGCGTGCGGGATTGTAGCTTGCAAGCTTTATGGCGTCTTCTACCCGAAGCCCTACTTCGAATAGCAAATTCCGTACAATACGATCCATGGTCGCGACACTTCCGGCAAAAGCGCTTTTATCCATAAGCTTCGCCACGCCGCCCTCAACCAGCACTTCCATACCTCCAAACTCATATACCCCCTCATTCAAGCCCGCCGCTCTCATGGCATCTGTTACCGCACATACCCGGCCCACGCCCTTGTTTTTCAGGATAAATTGCACCAAGTGAGAGGGAAGATGTATTCCGTCCCCAATAAATTCAACTTCCAGTTCTTCCAGCAAAAGCGCCGATTCAATCACACCCGCAACTCTTTGTAAATCTACTCTCTTGACTCCGGACATTCCCGAATATATATGAGTGACAGAGGTAAAGCCATTTTCAATGGCTTGCAGCACGTCTTCATAGGTAGCGTCAGAGTGACCGATAGCTAACTGGATTCCTTGATCACGAAACATTTTTCCGCACTCCAGGGCACCGGGGAGTTCCGGGGCCATGGTTACCTTTTTCACCGTACCTGAAAATCTGAGAATCTTTTCTACGTCTTCGATTGAAGGTGTTCTGAGGAAGCGTTCATTTTGCGCTCCCTTGTGTTCAGGGGAAAAAAAGGGACCTTCAATATGAGCACCCAGGATGAGAGCCCCCCGGCTCTTCTTGCCCCTCAATCTCGCTATGACCGCAAGAGCTTCGAGCATACGGTCAAAAGGGGCCGAAGCAATGGTAGGAAAAAAAGCGGTTGTTCCACCACACGCATGAGCGCAGGCGATATCATGAAGAGCATCCTCCGTACAATCCAGGCAGTCGCAGCCCCCTCCGCCATGCACATGCAGATCTATCAATCCCGGAACCAGGTAACATGGGTTGGAAGTCGAGAGGGTGTGAGCATCGACAACTGAAAAATCGCTCTCGACCTTCAGAATATCTTTCTTCTCTACTCGAGAGATCCGGCCGTTCTCCACCACCACGGAATGCTCGTCCAATACCCGCAAAGGTGTCACAACCCGAAAATTTTGAAAGATATATCCGGCCACGCCACTATTCCTCCATCAAAAAAGATGTTCTTATCTCAATATACGGTGCATTTCAGCCGGATGGTAAGGAACCTTTCTTCAATCTTTTTTCTCTGCATGAACCCATTGATGGGCCGGGTCCTCATGGGGGGAAAGAATCCTTTTTTTGCCCGCCAGAGACCAGAAATAATATAACCGGTACCCCGGTGCCGCGGCCACGGGGTGATAGCCGCAGGGAATGACACAGGTATCTCCATTTTTTACAAGATACGCATTTTCATACCGCTTGTCGTCCGTATACAAACACTGTACACCAAAGCCCTGTTCCGGGCACAGACGATAGTGATAGACTTCTTCGAGTTCGTATTCATGAGGAGGATGGTTTTCTTCATGCCGGTGAGGGGGATAGCTCGACCACAGCCCGGGCTGGTTGAATGTTTCTCCGACAATGAATGTCTGCGCGGGGAAAGAAGATCCAATGATAGTGTGGACATCCCGTACATAAGAATCTTCCCCCACCCTTTGTATAGCTACTTCAGAAGGCGGAATCATACAGGCCTCATTTTTCCCGGTAGCTTGTGCCAGTACCACGGCAAATTCTGAATCTTCCTGAACCTCAATGCGGTAAAAAGAGCGGGGAGGTATATAGAAGGTCCAGGCGGGGGAAGAAAAAACACTCTCTCTCGTTTCTGTCTCTCCAAGGAAAAGGTCGTCCACCCACATCTTTGCCTGTCCCCGCATCAGGACGCATGCTGCTTCCCGCTCATCCAGGGTGCCGGAAAACATCGTATTTTTCGTTAACCGTAACAGGGCAAAGCTTTCGAGGGTGAGAGGGCTCGTAGTAGAATCGGCGATAACCTCAAGGTGAGATTCAGGGTAGGAACGAAAAGGGAAAAAAATCATCTGCTTACCTCCTGTTATCCTAAAAGATACTGTCTTTCAGGTCTATTCTTCTACCCTCTTCCGCGGAAAGATACGCGGCATATATAATCTCCGCTGTCTCCCTGGCCAGAGTGAAACCTGATACCGGTTCCCGGTCCTGGAGTATCGCGAGAGCAAAGTCCTTCATTTCCTGCGGGTATCCTCTCGCCCAGTCTTCATCCGGGGAAGGGAAAGACCAGCCTGCCTTGGTTTCCAGCTTTTCCGCGATGTATTCATCTCCCCATATATGCTCAGCGGGAGCATACGCCATCATGGAGTTATTGTGAGTCATAGAAGCTGAAAGCACACCCCGGGAGGTAAACACTTCCACTGTGTGCCGAACCCCCCCCAAGGTAACGTCATTGGAAAAAGAAACCGCCTTGGAACCATCCTCGAAGGTGAGAGTGATCACCGACCAATCCTCGACGTCTCCCCATTCCATGAAAAAATAATGCTCCTTTTCCTTCTTCACCGATGGCATCTTGGTCAATCGACCCGTTTCTCCCCACACATATTGTGCCCGTATGGGAACACCTTCCCGCATCATACCCTCGAAATGCTTGAGGTGGAGAATCCCCCCCACAGGGTGTGAACCCATCCTCAAAAGGCTTCCTCCACCGGCGGTTCGCCACCAGCGTGAATACGAGGCGTGGGATCCTGAATGACTTTCCTCAGCCCGCAACTCAATGACCGGAGAACGTGATGTGTGCAACATTCTTTTTATTTTAACCACTGAAGGAGCATACACAAAATTTTCCGCGTACATAAACTTTACACCACTTCTTTTTAAGTCTTCCTCCAAAGAACGTGTTTTGCTCAAAACTTTATCAAGCATGTCCCGCTTGGATATTTCATCGCCAATCCTTACATTTTCTTTTGTATCTTCCCCAAAGTAACCTGTCAAAGGTTTTTCACATATAACGTGTTTTTCCCGCTCCAAAGAAGCTTTTATGACCGACTCATGCAAGTGTGTTGGGACGCACACATCAACAACGTCAACAAGGGGAGAAGATGCCATCTCTTCATAATTCTCGAAAACATGTGGAATACCATGACGCTGTGCAAACTCTTGCGCTTTCGCCGCTCGGGAAGCACAAACACCGGTTATTTCCATAAGAGAAGAATTTTCTCTACAGGAAGCGGTGTGTATAGCGGAAACAAACCCTGCTCCTGCGAGGCCAATGCGGACTTTTTCCATAATAACGCTCCTTTTCGCCTTATTGTTGTCGTTTCCTTTTCATACTCGGCAGGTACCGGCTGGTGAGTATGAAAATGGTAGCAATCATCAAAACGAGGGAAATGGGACGGGTAAAGAAGGGGATGGGGTCGCCAGCTGTAAGAATAAGTGAACGGCGGATGTTGACATCAGCCATGGGTCCCAATATAAAACCTAAAACGAACGGAGCTACCGGAAATCCTCCTTTACGCAGGAAATACCCCGCCACTCCAAATAGAAGCATCACCCACACGTCGAAAATTCTCCCTGCCAGCGCAAATACACCCACAACCATGAGGACAAAGACAATAGGCATGAGTATTTCCAAGGGTACGAGAAGCATGCGCAGCATCAGGCGGGTGATAAAAAGTCCATATACGGTAATAAGTATGGTAGCCACGGCAAACATCGCTGCTACCTGTGGAATAATATGAGGGTTCTCGATGGGAAGCAGCGGACCGGGCCGCATGCCATGCAACCATAACGCCGCAAGCAATACCGCCGCAGGGGCACTTCCCGGTACAGCCAAAGTGAGTACCGGGATAATGGCTCCACCCACACAGGCATTATTCCCGGTTTCAGCGGCTGCCAGGCCCTCAAGTGAGCCTTCACCAAATTTTTCCGGTTCTTTACTGCTTCTTTTGGCCAGGTCATAGGATATCCAGGCCGCCACGTCCTCCCCTACACCAGGGATAACCCCTACCATAACACTCACCAGGCCTGAACGGATAATATTTGCAAGGTTTTTTCCGATCTCCGCAAAATACGATATCGTTGCTTTGCCAAAATTCAGTATAATCTCAGGTGCCTTGGTCCGCTGCAAGCTCACCAAAATTT
>PWXL01000083.1 GCA_003561145.1 Candidatus Atribacteria bacterium | reverse complement strand
TTAGTGCTTTGTTTTCCTCTTCGTTTTCACTTCTTAGTTCCGATGTTCCGCTATACAGAAACCCTGCACACACTGCATCCCCTGATAGATAAACGTAAATTTATTTGAAGATTGTTTTTTTAGTTTTAGGAAGAACATTTATTAGGAAAAAAATTTATTGACAAATATAATACTGGTACGTTATTTTGAATGATGGTATTCTTTAACGTAGATTCTCAAGTAATGAAAAAGCTCCTTCTCACCTGGGAAGATGGCAAGGTCTTATAGATTATGTGCAAGAGAACGAGATGTAAGTAATGATATTCCGGTGGAATGGCTTTCTTATGTACAAAAGGGGCTCATCGAATCTGTCTTTCCCCCACTTTTAAAGGGGTATCTTGTTCTGCATACCGTGGCTGTTTATGTCTTTATGGGGAGACTGCCAAAAAAACAACTATGTATCTTCCAATAATCCTCTATGCAAAAGAATGCCTTGAGGATTGCACAGTGGGTGTAGGGGAACCCTTCATATAAAAACTATCATGGGTTGAAGGAAAACGGGAGGTCGAGTGTGTCGACGTTGGAGATAATACGCAAGAACAACACAAAGAAAGGGGGAGGAGTGATGGAGAATAGGAAATATACAAATGTTCTGGAAATGCACAATATTGAAATGTATTTCGGCAAAGTTCAAGCCCTGCGGAAGGTCAACTTCCATGTTGGTGTGAATGAAATTGTGGGACTTGTCGGAGACAACGGAGCGGGAAAATCTACCCTGGTGAAAATACTGACCGGGGTAATAACGCCGACACGCGGAGAACTCTTTATTCGCGGAGAGAAAATTCCCCTTCGGAACTACAGCGTGAAAAAAGCGCACCACTATGGAATTGAAACTGTGTACCAGGATAAGTCACTGGGAGAGAAGCAGGTATTGTGGAGAAATTTTTTCTTGGGAAGACAGATTACGAACAGGTTCGGCTTCATAAAAATCAATGAAGAAAAGGAAATCGCGAGAAAAATCATGCACGAGACAATCGGCTTCCGTGGTGTTGGAATTACTGTGGATTCTACCGTAAGCAAGCTTTCGGGAGGAGAACGTCAAGGAGTAGCGATAGGCAGGGCTATGCATTTTGATGCAGACCTTATTGTGCTGGATGAACCCACAGTGGCCCTCTCTTTGAAGGAGGTACAAAAAGTACTCAATTTCGTACGGCGGATTAAGGAATCCGGCCGGGCATGTGTCTATATCTCTCATACCATCTCCCATGTGTATGATATCTGTGACAGATTTGTCATCATAGATAGGGGTGAAGTGGCCCGGGAATTTTTAAAACAAAATATCTCTCTCAAGGAACTTGACGAATGTATGCTGAATTTTGCCAATGCCCGGCGGGAGGTGGAGTAATGGAACGGGTTAAGAAATTGCAGAGATTTTTCAATTCTCTTGAGAGCCTGCCGATTATTCTTGTTTTTGCCATCATTCTCATTGCCTTCATGCGGACCGCCCCAGGAGTGTTTACCCGGCCACGCATCTACATGTCTATCCTTTCTACCGCTCCTCCTCTTTTGGTCCTGGGTGCCGGGTTGACACTGGTTATCACTTCCGGTGAAATCGACCTTTCTTTTCCCTCGGTGATAGCCTTTTGCGGCATGGTGTTCGCGAATTTGTACAAGATGACAGGCTCTCCATTACTCGGTTTTCTGGCTGCAATAGCAGTAGGTGCGTTTATTGGTTATGTCAACGGAATGATCACCACCAGGTTGAATATCCCCTCCATTATGACCACGGTGGGAACAAACTTTTTCTGGGGTGGGCTTACGGTGTTGCTTGCCGGAGGTCTTTCATTGAATATTCCCGAGGTTCGGGAGTATTTTCTCCATACTCTTTTCACCGGCCGTATCGGGGGTATTCTTCCTGCCCAAGCGGTGTGGGCTGTGGGAGTGACGATTTTTATCTGGTTTTTACTCAACCGCCACGTTTTTGGTGAACACATTCTCTTTATAGGTGACAACATGAACGTGGCGCGGGTTATGGGTGTCAACGTCGAAGATACCAAGGTTGCCGTTTTCACCTTTATGGGTCTTTTGGGAGGATTCGCCTCCGTGCTGCTCACCTTGGAAATGGCAAATTTCTGGACCACACAGGGAAGCGGTTTTCTCCTTCCAGTGGTTGCTGCCGTTTTCATCGGGGGAACCTCCATTTCAGGCGGTGAAGGACGGGTCATAGGAACGCTTTTCGGAACTTTTATTGTTGGTTCACTAGAGGCAGGGGTTGTGGCCTCCGGGATTGGAGGGTACTGGACTCGCTTGACCACCGGTCTCATAATGCTGGGTTCCATTGCCTTGAATGTTGCCTTGGACAAGACGCGGGTGACTTCGGGTGGATTTGCGGAGAAACTTCGTACTTCTGTGTTTGTCAAGGGGATACAAAAAAATGAATAGTTAGTTATATGTCTATATCAGAAAGGAGGTGGGGAAAGAGAGTTTTGCAGTATATTCGCCAAATTGGATATGTCAAAGAAGGAGGAAGAATACACGTGAAAAAACTCGTTGGAATTATGCTGTGCTTGGTGTTGCTATTTGGCTCAATGGTTTCTTGGGGTTTTGCCGATGAGCCACTTTTGGGTGACGGGATGACAATTTATATACAGATGGGTGGGTTTGAAGGTGGTCCGGCCACTCTTCCCCGCACAACCGGTGCGCGGGAAGCAGCCCGCCATTTAGGAGTCCGGTTGATAGAACAATATTCCCAGTGGCAGCCTGAGGTAATGGTACGTCATTTCCAGGAAGCTATCGCGGCAATGCCGGATGGAATTGTCATCATGGGGCACCCTGGTTCAGATGCGTTTGCGCCCTTCGTGGAAGAGGCGTTTGACTTGGGTATAATTGTGACATCAGGGAACACCCCCCTGGATGCGCTTCAGGAGATGTATCAGGATCGTGGTTTCGGATATGCAGGCGTAGAGTTATATATAGGTGGATATATTACGGGCCAGGCCATGGTGCGTGCGGGCTTGGAGCCCGGTGACAAGGCCCTGGTTTATGGTCTTTTCGCACAAGCCGGTCGCGGAGAAAGCCCCAAAGGCTTAGCCCAGGCGTTGGAGGATGCGGGTGTCATCGTTGACCGGGTGGAAATATCACCTGAAGTGGATGCCGATGCCTCATTGTGTATACCGATACTCACCGCTTACCTTGAAGCCAACCCTGATACCAAAGCCATGGGAACGCAGCACGGAGCGGTCACCGCACAGTTTGCTAATGTTCTCAAGGGTTTAGGCAAGGCTCCGGGTGAGATTATTTGTGGGGGCATTGACCTTGCTCCTGCAGTTATCGAGTCGTTACAGGAAGGATATGTTACAGCGACATTGGATCAGCAGTTGTATCTGCAGGGGTTCCTTCCAATATTGCAGATAGTACTGAGCAAAAACTACCAGATTTCCGGTCTTTCCGTGAATACTGGTGCGGGTGTTGTAACTCCTGAAACAATCGATGCCTTGATCCCCTTAATCGAGGCCGGTATCAGGTAAATTCACTCCCCCCTTCTGTAAGAGAGAAGGGGGGAGATTGCTCTCTTCTATAGAGCATAGCAATACGTACATTGACTACGGCAGATCCCGTAAGAGCCGATATCCTTACTTATCATGCACCCGCATTCCGGGCGCTGGCCCGGATCTTTGCGTGCCTGTGCTGGAGAGATTGATATACCGGGTATAACCCTGGAGAGGTATTGAGGGTCGATACAACGTCCCGCCTCCAGCCCTATTTGAGCAAGCAGGGGTCGTAACTCTTGTGCTGGAGCACATGCAAAAACTCGAACTCCTTCTGCATCACCCCATTCTTTCATAGCTTGTCCAATGGCACAAAGCTCATTGAGTGGCGGAGGGAACACTGACGTTCCCGTGGTTTTCCGCAGCCTTTCAAGACGAGAGCGGACCGTGCGGTAGACTGTTAGTGGAGAGAAGAAGAGACGGGAAACACAAGGTGCAAGTTTGCTGGCCAATGCACAGAACGATCGGAGGTGGATGTTGAGATCAATACAGGTGTTACCGGATGAGAAAAGCACGGGATCGTAGCGCCAAAAAATCCGTTCCCTCCCTATCGCATGGGAAAGAATACGTATACCCTGGATCCTTTGATCCAGGGGAGACAGACCGCCTTCCAGCTCCACGCCATAGGGATTTACCGTCACGTGAAAGACATACTTTTCCTTGAACCCATGGAAATCGAGTTCTTTGAGCATGGGCAGGAAGGGAGAAACGTTGCTGGACCAGAAAACTATTGCTTCTACTTCGGCAGCATCCAGTGAAACAATGGTTTGCTGTGAATGGTTAAAGGGATTACTGACACACACGCTTCCTTCACAGAGATGATTCATAAACCAATCCCCGAACCAGGCGGGGATATCGGTTCTGCGGCTTGCGCTTATGATCACCTCGCTTGTTGTTCCTCCACAGTAACCGGTCCTATGCCGCTTTTCAAGTTGATGTCCAGGGTAACCGGGGCTTTCCCGAAGTGGCTGTTAATGTAAGCATCATTGTGTTGAACGAGGGAGCCTACATCGAGAGTGCCTATTCCCGTTCGAGCCCTGAGCCGAACTCCTGCCTCATCCGGCAGAATAAGATGGAGATTGCCTACTCCCATCTCCACTGTAATTGAACAATCTATCTTCCAGCGCCCGGTAAGATCAAGCACCACCTCTCCAGCTCCTCCTTTGACATCGAGCCTGTGCAGGTTGAGCCATCCCATTTTCAGATCACTTTTTCCAGCTCCCATCCTGATTTCGAGATCGAGGGGAAGAGTGTTGTTGAGTTTGATATCCCAGGAATTACGTATCGCTCCCAGGTGGAAAAAACCGAAAATGGTTGTAGGGTGCCGCAGACGCAGAAATCCTTCTTCTCTTATTGTTGAGTGTTCTATTTCAGGTTTCCAACGTGGGGTTGAGTAATCAAATTCGATTTCTGCCAATTCCATTGAACCACCGGAAACGTTGAGCTGACCTGCCCCGAAATGTATTTCTATCGTTGCTTTTTCCGCTTCATGAAGAGGAAAAGAACGTGAATCAATGGATGGTCTTGCCAGGGCAACTCCTCCAAAGACCAAGCTTCCACATAGAATAAGAGTCAGAACAAGATACGATGGAAATCCTTTCATGTTCTATCACCTCTGTATATTTACATACCAGCGGGAAATGACAGCGGTTCCCTCACTCCCCATCATGAGGTGAAGGAGTGAAGGTATCCCAGGTTTCAAACCAGTATTCATCAAGTTCTTCCAGATCCCCATTAAGCGGTGCGGTAATGATTGTCTCGAAGGGGGAAAAGATGTTACGTACCCCCCCACTCCAGATGTCCGTTACAGCGGCTACGGTCAAAAGAAGAAGGAACAGGAAAAAAAGAA
Source organism: Candidatus Atribacteria bacterium (assembly GCA_003561145.1). GTDB lineage: Bacteria > Atribacterota > Atribacteria > Atribacterales > Atribacteraceae > Nitricultor. Next base: position 9,768 of record PWXL01000083.1, on the reverse strand, counting down.
TGCGGCCGTTCATAGCTCACCCTCTATTGTTGAACATATACGTGTTTATCCAGGAGCCATGACCCCAAAAGGAATACGAACACGAGCGCCGCTGCCAGTGCACCGAGGGGGGTTGTGTCGATGACCAGGTATTGAAGTCCTTGTTCATCCAGCATGTCCAAGTGTACGGATAGAGAGGGAACCCAGGCAAAGAGAGGAAGCAGGAAATTCGTCATCCTCGCCACTCCCCATAAGGAGAGTAGGAAAACCCACAGGCTTACCAACCAGGAAGCTTTTTGTACCATCTTGCCCGCTATATAAGCAAACTGGGAAAGAACTCCCAGGCCGGTAAAAAAAGCAGAAAAAGACAAGAGAAACAGTGCTACCCTCACTGTCGCAAAGTGTGAAAGGGTCAATTGGTCCCAAAGAAACACAATACTCAAACATACAAGGAAGACAAGGAGGACTATTTGTATATACAGTGTGAGGAGCTTACCGCCGAGGATACTTGCGCTTCTTACGGGAAGTGTTCGCAGGAGTTGTATACTTTGAGTACGCCACTCTCCACTGAGAAAAAAAACTCCGTTGACGATGGCTACAAACGGAAGGGAAAGAAGGGGAACCAGCGACAGCAAGAGCACCATATCTCCACTCCATTGCCCTCTCCGTGTGACAAGGAAAAGACTCCAGGCCGGCACGCCTGCGCCGATAAAGGCGAATCCTGCTCGTGCCCCGTACATGTCTTTTTTCCAAAGTGACCAGAAAAGACCATATTTTTTCTTCATTGCGTCTCGTTCACTATCGGTTGACGTGATTGCCTCTCATTGTAACAGGAACTATGAATTTCTGTTCAAGTTGTTCCCTTCACCATCAGTGCCACGCCGTATTCTTCATAATACAGACTGTATTCAACATATTACAATATGTTTTTATGATCGAGTCAACACGGAAAAAGCAAAAAAAATGGTTGTATTTCTCGGCCTTGGTGTAAACCCGAACTTCAGGTATTATGGTAAGGAAAAGAAAATATTTCAGGGAGGCCGTGTGATGGTGCAGGGAGCATTGACGCTTTCCCTCTTACTGGGTTTGGTAAAAACATGCCTGCAGGATGCATTTCCCGATCCCTACTGGGTAATGGCTGAAATAGTAAGCATTCGAGACCATCGAGGTCATATATTTTTTGAACTGGCTGAAAAGTACGATGATTCCCTGGAGGCTTCTGCTCAAGCCGTGATATGGGCGCGGGACGCCAAACATATTCTCCCCCATTTTTTGGAGTGTACCGGTGCACAACTCAGAGAGGGGATGAAAGTTATGGTGCTCGCAAAAGTGGACCTTCACCCCGTCCACGGACTGAAGCTTCATATACGCGATATTGACCCAACCTATTCATTAGGAGAACTTGCCAGGCGCCGCCGGGAAGTGCTGGAAAGACTGGTGAAAGAAGGTATTATTGACTCCAACAAGGAACTTCCTTTTCCACTTGTACCGCAGCGGGTCGCGGTGGTTTCTTCTCCACAGGCTGCCGGATATGGTGATTTTATTGCCCAACTGGAAAACAATTCTTATGGATACCGGTTTCACTGGCGGTTGTTTCCCGCATTGATGCAGGGGGAGGAAGCGGAAAAATCTCTGTTAGAAGCACTCGCTGAAATTCATGAACGGAAAGAAGCATATGATACAGTGGTGATTATAAGGGGAGGAGGGGCCCAAATAGACCTTTCTTGCTTTGACGGCTATCATTTGGCAAGAGCGGTGGCATGTTTTTCCTGCCCGGTGCTTGCGGGCATTGGTCATCAACGTGACCAGACAGTACTCGATATGGTTGCTCACAAGTCGCTGAAGACTCCTACAGCGGTAGCCGATTGCCTGGTAGAGACGGTTCACGTCTTTGAAGGCAAAGTTGATACCCTCTATGAAGCGTTCCGTGCATGCATGCATGAGAAACTCCTTCGGGAGCAAAGAATATTGGATGAGCGTACCAGGAGCTTTTCCTCTGTGTTGGAAAACCGGGTGAAAAATGAGGAAGGTAGGCTTACTCAAGCCTCGGTGCGGTTCCGCGTGAGTCTCGAAAGAAAGATAGAAAAATGGCATTCAGCAGCGGCTGATATGGAAAGAAGGTTGAACAGGCAGTCCAGAGAAGTTTTCCCTCGTTTCACGGGGGTTCTTGAGAGGCTGGAACAAGCTGTACATCATCTTGATCCAATCAGTGTTCTCCGGCGTGGATACAGCATCACAAGCCATGAAGGCAAAGCACTGCGTGATGCAGGAGAAATCTCACCCGGGCAAGAGGTGCATACCCGACTTTTACGGGGAGCACTGCTGAGTCGAGTGGAGGAGTGCTATGAAGAATGAACACCATGACATGACTTATGTTGCTGCTTTGCAGGAGCTTGAAACCCTGGTGATCGAAATGGAAAAGGGAGAAGTGAGTGTCGATGAGCTGTCCGCCAAGGTAAAACGAGCCGTGTTTCTGGTACAGTTTTGCAAGAAGAAATTACGAACCGCCGAGGAAGAGGTACGGAAAACCATGGAAGAAGCAGAGGTGAAGGGAACCGAAAAAGGAGAGTTCCCGCGAGGCGAGGAAGAAGATGAAGCACCCGAAGCACTCTTTGAATAATGAGAGGAGATAATTATGGGACTGTTACCACGGGAGCGAATGATACGTGTGCTGAAGCGTTCAGGTAACCTTGACCGGGTACCGTGGAGTCTTGATTTTGGAGCGAGTTCCGCATTTACACCGTTTTCCTGGGAAAAATTCCAACAGGCAACCTCCATCGATAACGTGGCGGAACACTTTGGTTTTGAAGTACGGGTAGCACATGCGGAAAAGGAGACCCCGCGTTTTCATACCTCTTCCTCGAGCTTGGGGTTGCGGATGAAGTCCAATGGAGTAAAACGATCTTCCTTTAATCCCCCGCTGCCGGAAGAAGCTACACTCACGCCCTGGGGTGTTGGCCTTATTCCCTGGCCTGACAATCCAGGCTCAGAAGAGATGGTCCACCCTCTGAAAGACGCTCGCACGGTGAAGGAGATTGAAGAATATCCTTCACCCGGTATAGATACGGAGAGTATCCCCATAGTGACAGCAAGAGCGGATCTGATACGTGCCGCCGATTGCATGAGTGCGGCATATTGTGGGAGTGTGTATGAGTGGTGCCACTGGCTGCGGGGGATGGAGGAATTCATGATTGATCTCGTCTCTCGTCCAGATATGGCTCAAGCGCTTATACGGAAAGTGGCTTTCTTTACGCATTCTTTTGCCAGGGAACATGCAAAAACCGGTGTAGAGCTTTTGTGTTTTTATGACGATTACGGAATGCAAAGCTGCCTGCAGATACATCCACAGCTATGGAGACAGTTCTTTCAACCTGTGTGGACTGAAATCATTCATGATTTGAAAGCAAATTTTCCTCATACCTTCTTTTCTCTTCATACTTGCGGACACATCACGGATATCATTCCGGATTTGATTGAGGCAGGTTTTGATATCATTCATCCCCTGCAGCCTGAATGCCAGAACCCCGAAAAAATAATCATGCAATACGGGGATCGCATGAGTTTTTGGGGAACTATAAGTGTGCAACGAACCCTCCCCTTCGGTACTCCGGAAGAGATAAACAACGAGGTTCGTTCCCGCATGGATTTAGCCCGTGTTATGCCTTCACTGGTCGTATCTCCCTCAAATACCCTGGGTAAGGAGATACCCGTTGAGAATATTGTATCCTATATTGAATCATGTCAACGTTATTGTGGGGGATAGGTGAGGCATAAAAAAGAAGTTCGATGTGTTTTTTTATAATGGGAGAAAGGAGGTTGCCATGGAAGTATCTAAACTGAAACAAGTGGTCCATCAAACTCCCTTGGACCTCGATGCCATTCCGCGTGAAATAACAGAAGAGGACCAGGATATATTTCGGAAAATTATCTCGACCGATCTCTCGTCCGAGCAGAAACAACGAGTGGTCAGGCCATCCAGGGTGTATTCTCAACAGCAATATGTACTGGCCATCCACTGGCACCCCGAGTTCATTCCCATGGAACTCATTCAGAAACGGATCGATGCTGCTTTTCCGAACCGTAGCGATGAGCTTATCATCCCCACGCAACATAATATTCCGCTACGCTATGACGGATTTACGGGGGTGGAAGTCGACTGCTATTCCAAGGGATTTAACCGTAAAGTACAGTTGCTTTTCCATTTTGAGAACTCCAAGTTTGAACATGCTGATGTTTTCAGGGCCATGTTATGGCATACTTTTCAGTACCGCTCCAGCCAGCTCTTCGATTTTATCGACACCATACTTGAGCCATCCAGGGAAGAGCGCTTGCAGAAAGCCGCTTCCGAGACGGGAGCGGATGAAGAGTTAGTGAGTTTTGTGCGCATCTACACACTGAAACTCCTTCAACTTATCGATGAAAACCGCGCTATCACGCCACCCGAAGCGATAAAGAATAAACTTGTCCGCAACTATTTTGACGAGCTGAGAAATACGTATGACAGCCGGTTGATCAACCGGGCCCAGGTGTTTCTCAACGCGGTCAAGGCCATTGTGAAGAAGCATTTTACCCTGGAGTATTTTTATGAAACGGAAGAAGTGATCGAGGAAGGCAGGGCGTTGGGTGCAGGCATCGTTATCCCGCACCCTGAACAATTCTGGCCGATTCTGCTTGCTGATTATGACGTGGACGGGTACGAGGTATGGAATCCGCAGTCTCAAGAATATACCGAGTTTCTTATCAATGTCGTGAACCGGCACAATCGTGCCCGGCGGGGTTCGGAAAAGCCGATTTTGGTATTCATGGGGGATGATACGCACATGAGTGAAAAAATCAAAGATCCCCTGCTTCAGGAAAAAGAGAAATCAGGCCGTGAGATCGGAGTGCAAGCGGCATGGGATGATTTATCCATCCGCAAAACCCTCATCGTAGCCAATTCCGAACGGCCCCGCATCATAAGTGAGTACAGAAGCAGACTTTTATCGTGAAGCTTGAGAACAGAGGGAATTTGGAAGAAAGGACAGTTGGTGGATGATGCGTTACACGCGAACAGTAGAAGAAAACCTCCGTTTTCTGGCCCTCGAGGTGTACAAGCAAGTGGAGGATACCCTGAAGGTCCTGGACGGTGAAAACGGTAAAATCAGGGAAAAAATCCTCGACAGGGAAGATTATATCGATATCTTGAAAAGCCTGGTGGTCAACCAGTGTTTCGCTCGCTTGCAGGAAAAGGGGAAATCCGACCAGCAGGCGGTTGACCAAATGCGCTCCATTGACATCGTTGCTAATAACCTGGAACATATATCCGATTTCCTGGTAAATATCGTTGGACAAACGCAGTACCTGACTTCTCTCGACTTTTTACAGCAGTTTGAATATAAGCCTTTTTTCAGGGAAATATACCGGGCCATGGAGCTTATCGATCCATCTTTGTACCGGCAGGATATCAACCGGGCGCTGAGAATATGCCGGGCGGAATTCGCGCTCGATGATCTTTTCAGTGAAGTATTCCATATGATAATGGAAGAATTACGTTTTGGCCGTGAAACGGAAAACCTTGTGACCACTTTGTTCATCTTTCGATATTTAGAGCGCGTGGGTGATGCCTTGTTGAACATTGGTGAAGCAATTATAAGTGCCGTGATTGGAGAAAAATTAAAAATACATCAATACCAGGCACTGGAAGAGAGCCTGCGCTCCTCCGAAGTGGAAATATCCCGCCAGGATCTTTCTTTTCAGGCATATTCTGAAACCCGTTCCGGATTACGCGTGGGGAAAGTGGAGGAAAAGGGGGAACGCAGGCGGGCACAGCGGGTTATATTCAAGGAAGGAAAGCTGAAAAAACTTCTAGAGGAAAAAGAAGCGATAGAAACGTGGCAACGCCTGTTTCCCGGCATTACCCCGGCAGTTTTCGGTTTCAATACTTACGGAGATAACGGCTCATTACTGCTCGAATACCTGGGTGGAGAAACCATGCAAAACATTATCCTCAACGCTGAGGATGAAGTAATCAGCAAAGCGTTGCGTACTTTGAAAAGCACCATGCAAGCGGTGTGGGAGAAAACCATGAAGGATGAGCCGGTCAACCCCCGTTTTCTCCAGCAACTTTCCGAACGCTTGAATGATGTATTCAAGGTTCATCCGCAATTTCAAAGAAGTTCCCGCAATATCGGAGGGGTTGATTCCTCCTCTCTTGAAAGAATGCTGGAACGGGCCGTACCCCTGGAAGAAGAAGTACGGGCTCCTTTCTCGGTTTTCATTCATGGAGATTTTAATTTAGACAATATTATTTTCGATCCGGTACGCGATAAAATATTTTTTATTGATCTTCACCGTTCCCGCTATTTCGATTACGCTCAGGATGTCTCGATATTTCTGTTGTCCCTCTTTCGTTTGCCTGTTTTCGATTTCGCAGAAAGAGAAGCGATCAACCGCGTTATACCTGTTGCGTTTCATTTTGCCAGGAATTTTGCCCGGGCCAAGCGGGACAGTAATTTTGAAGCACGGCTGACCCTGGGGGTAATTCGGTCGCTGGTAACTTCAACCAGGTTCGAGCTTGACCCGCGGTTTGCCGGAGCGATGTTCCGCAGGGCTTCGTTTTTATTGGAAAAGTTTTTAGACCACGCGGGTAATCCCTGGGAACAGTTTTCCTTCCCGGAAGAAGTTCTCATTATTCAAAAACCGGAGTAAAGGAATGATGTCATGCACAACACTATTGATCATTATACGAGCGTGATATGAAAAGACTCGGCGTGGTAGGTGTTCCGGGCGGTTGGTCATCTGAACGGCTGGTGGATGCGCTGGCCAAGAAAACAGGGTATCGGTTGCTTATTGATATGCAAGGTTTGATCTTCAATGTTGATAAGGGGACGGTACTCTTTCAGGGAGAGGATGTATCCCATCTTGACGGTTTACTTATCAAAAAAATAGGTGCCCGCTATTCTCCAGATTTTTTGGACAGGCTGGAAATCCTCCGTTTTTTGAGTGAAAAAGGGTTACGGATATTTTCAGATCCACGGTCTATCATGCGGGTACTGGACCGGTTAACATGTACAGTAACCATGAAGTTAGGCGGAGTTCCCCTGCCTCCAACACGAATAACGGAGGATATAACAGAAGCCTGCCGGACGGTGGAGGAATTCGGCCGCGCAATATTGAAGCCTTTGTATACAACAAAAGCAAGGGGTATGATGGTACTCGAGGCAGGCCCTGGCGTACGGGAGAAAGTGGAAAAGTACAGGAAGTCCGGTAACCCTGTCATGTATATACAGAAAATGCTCAACCTTCATGAGGGCAGGGATTTAGGTGTAGTTTTCCTGGGGGGCAAGTACCTTTCTACATATGCGAGGGTAGGCAAGAAGAACCAGTGGAATACCACCACGCACTACGGAGGGTGTTATCGACCTTATGATCCTCCCCGGGAAATTATTGACACTGCGTCTCAAGCGCACAAGCTTTTCGGGCTTGATTATACTACTGTTGATGTAGTGGAAACCGATCTGGGACCGTTGGTGTTCGAAGTTTCAGCTTTCGGAGGCTTTCGGGGACTTATGGAATCCAGGGGGATCGAGGCAGCTGGCCTGTTCGTTGATTATGTGCTGGAGCAATTGAATGGTTGACACACCATCGCATGATTTCCTCCGGCTTGTCCAGTATTACAAGGAAACATACCCGGTACACGACATATTGCATATGCAATTTGAAGATTGTTCAGTTCAGGTAGGTGTGAATTCCCGGGAATTGGGAGGATATTTGCGAAAATATTACCAAAGTTTTGTGACAGAGAAAACGGATGTGCCGCCCGAGGTGGCCGTTACAATTCTTGAAACCCCTTCCTTTCGGCGGGATGGAAACTGGCGGGTCAAGCCGCCGGAGGCGGGTAAAAAGCGGGTGAAAGAAGAATACCGTGATTTTTCTGGTGGACGGATCATCAGAAAAAGAAATACCGGTCTCGTTTTTTTTGTCGCGCCAGGCATCAACCTTGCGGTGGGTTCCTGCCGTGAGCACCCGAACCAGGTTATTAACTTTGTCAACAACCGTTACATTCAATGGATGTTGTGGCGTACGTATGTGCTTTTGCATGCCTCAGGTGTGAGTAAGGAAAAGAAAGGGTTGGGGTTCGCTGGTTTTGCCGGAAGAGGAAAATCAACCCTGGCGCTGCAGCTGGTGGGTGAGGGGCTTGATTTCGTGTCCAATGACAGGTTACTCCTTCGCAAAGAGGACAGGAAGGATATACGGATGTATGGTGTTCCCAAGCTTCCGCGTGTAAATCCGGGTACTCTTCTTCATAACAGGTATCTTACCCCTCTGCTTTCGAGGGAAAAATACGATCATTACCGTAGTCTGCCGGTGGAAAGCTTGTGGAATGCAGAGGAAAAGTACGATGTCGACATCAACTGTATTTTCGGGGAGAAGAGGTTTACTCTTTCGACCCGCCTCCACGGTTTGGGAATATTGAATTGGCGACAGGGAGACGGAAAAATATGTATACAGGAAATAGACCTGGATAAACGGAAAGACCTATTCCGAACGTTCATGAAATCTCCGGGTCTTTTTTTCGAGCCTGAGCCGGGCAAACCGTACCCGGATCTTACTCCTTCAAGGTATATGGATGTTTTACGGGATATTCCTGTTTTCGAGGTTACGGGAGGAGTGGATTTCACCGAAGCCACTGCTTTTTTTCGACATTTTTTGGAATGTACAAAGGAGGATGAAAATGAGTAAAAAAGAACTACGGTTCAAAGGCAAAATGGAGATCCACAGTGTGATATCCTACTTGGAGGACCTTATCAAGAGCCTTCGTGAAGGGACCCTCTATGTACAACAAGGCGATGAGTATGTCGCTCTGCACCCGGTGGAGCTCATGAAATTGGAAGTGGAAGCAAGCCGTAAGGAAGAGAAGGAGAGGCTGATGTTTGAAATCTCCTGGAAAAAAGAAGCTACCATTCCATGTCAGAGTGAACTCAAGATAACCCCCAGCGAACCTGAGAAAGAAACGAAAGAAAAAAGAAATAATACCTGCGGGGAAAATGACATTGTACAGTTCTGATAAACGTTATTTAGCGGTTGCTGAACAGTGAAAATCGCCGTATTCTCTGATATACATGGCAATTTGCCGGCACTGCAAGCCGTGATAAGCGATATTCGGCACCAAGCGCCGGATATGACGGTATGTTTGGGTGACCTGGTGGGGTATGGCCCCTATCCCAACGAAGTGTGTGAAATAGTGCGGGACCTCGCAACCCCGGTTATACAGGGTAATTACGACCAGGGAGTCGGTGGGAGGTTAGAAGATTGTGGATGTGCATACACAAGCGAAGAAGAGAAAGCACTGGGGAAAATATCTATCCGGTGGACACATGAGGCGATCAGCGACTCTAACCGTGAATACCTGAAAGGGCTTCTGCCCCGTTTTGAAATAACCGCAGGCTCTTTACGAATTCTCTTTGTGCACGGAAGCCCCCGGAGGATCAACGAATACCTTTTTCCTGACAGACCGGATAAAAATCTTCTTCATGTGATGAAGGGTGAACAAGCACATGTTTTGGTATGCGGTCACACTCATATCCCTTTTTTCCGCACCGTGGAAAATACGTATTTCTTGAACGATGGGAGCTGCGGCAGGCCCAAGGATGGTGATTGGAGAGCAGCATGGGCACTCATGAGTATTGTACAAAGTACTGTAGAAACGGAAATCCACCGCGTGGAATACGATTTGTCATCCCTTGAGGGACCCTATAAACAATCAGGACTTCCGCCGAAGTATTTTGAAGATCTGAAACAAAACAATTC
>PWXL01000270.1 GCA_003561145.1 Candidatus Atribacteria bacterium | reverse complement strand
GACAGAAACAAAGAACCGGTTACCTCTGAAAACTTGAAATGTGCAGGTGCAATGACCGTTCTTATGCGTGATGCCTTGAAACCCAACCTTCTGCAGACCCTTGAAGGGAACCCCTGCTTTGTACATGCCGGTCCGTTCGCCAATATCGCCCATGGGAATAGTTCAATTATCGCTGACCGTATCGCCCTCAAGCTCGCCGATTACGTGGTGACGGAAAGTGGTTTCGGTGCTGACTGCGGCATGGAAAAGTTCATGAACATCAAGTGCCGGTATTCGGGACTCAAACCTGATTGCGTGGTCATGGTATGCACAATACGCGCTCTCAAGATGCACAGTGGTAAATATAAGGTCGTCCCAGGCAAGCCGCTGGATCAGGGTCTCCTTAAAGAGGACCTCGAATCCCTGGAAAAAGGGTCCACCAACCTGGTCAAACAAATTGAAAATGCCCGTCATTTCGGGGTACCGGTGGTAGTGGCTGTGAATGTCTTTACCGATGATACAGAACGTGAAATCGAACTGGTGCGGAAAATCTCCATGGAAAACGGAGCTTTCGATGCGGTGGTTTCCAACGTCTGGGCCGAGGGAGGAAAGGGTGGCAGAGAACTTGCTGAAGCTGTCGCCAAGGCGTGTGAAGAGCCCTCTGGATTCCGTTTTCTCTATGAAGACGATGCGTCTATCAAAGAAAAAATCGAAGCTGTTGCGACCAAGATCTATGGTGCCGCAGGTGTGTCATATGAAGGGGTAGCCGAAAAGAAAATCAAGATGTTCACCTCTTTGGGGTGGAACCGCCTTCCTATGAATATGGCAAAGACACATCTTTCCTTGTCGCACGATCCTTCTCTCAAGGGGCGGCCGGAAGGGTTTATCCTTCCAATACGGGATATCAGACCTTCCATCGGTGCCGGGTTCCTGTACCCCCTCTGCGGACAGATGCGCACTATGCCCGGGCTTCCATCTATTCCGGCAGGAGAAAACGTGGACATCGATAAAGATGGCCGTATAGTTGGGCTTTTCTAAAAAACCATATCATATAAACCATCCAAATGCGGATATGACAGTTTTCGCCACATAAGCGGGCGTGCTCCGGAAAACTGAGTTTTTTGATTCCTTTTCGGAAGGAATCTGACATTGATGCCGCCCGTGGAGCCGGGCGGCTGGTGTTCTTCCCGCGGGATACGGGAAGGTGGGGGGATGCACTTGAGTCATGATGTTGTTGTAGTCGGGTCTGGCGTAGCCGGCCTCTCAGTTGCGCGTAGATTGTCTGATAAGGGTCTTTCCGTTTTGGTAATTGAACGAACCGGAAAAATCGGTGGAACGGCGTGGTCGCTGGGGTGCAAGGCAACTTTTGAGTGTCTTGGCTGTGGAATATGCCGGATCGTGGAGCAAAAACGTGAACTCGAATCCCGTGGTTTTCCCGGGGAATTGAAAACAAACACTGGGATAGCCATGGTACGCAGGCAGGGAAAAGATTTCTTGCTGGAAACTGACACGGGAGATATCCAGACGCGCTTCCTTGTCGTGGCAACCGGTATAGAGCCTTATCCCGCGCATAATGCAGCCAATTTTGGATGTGATATCTATCCCGAAGTGTTTTCTGGTTATGACCTTGAAAAGACTTTGAATGAAGAAGGTCTGGATCGCTACGAATCCTTTGAGCGGGTCGCGTTCATACAGTGTGTCGGCTCAAGAAGTGTCAAGGAAAAACGCGGCTATTGTTCGCAGGTATGTTGCCGCTATGCCCTCAGGTTGTGCGAGAACTTGAAATACCGTTTTCCACACATGATTATTGATATGTATTACATGGACCTGCAAATGCTGGGAGAGAAGAAGGACACCCTTGCTCGTATTGCCCGGGAACGGGTAAATCTTTTCCGTCACATGCCTTTCCGGGTTGAAAGAGAAGAAACAGAAGACGGATTCTTCTCCCTGGCTCTACGCTTCGAAGACCCGCAAAGAGTAACCCGATCATCTTATGACGCGGTGGTACTTTCGGTGGGGATGATTGCTTCCGGAGGAACCCTGGATATGGCAAGAAAATTGCAGCTCACGCAAGACCGCGATGGATTTATCAAAAACCTTGGTGAGGGGAAAACGTCCACCCCCGGTATATTCGTTACCGGTGGTGCTTGGGGACCTACTGATGTAGAAGGAAGTCTGCGTGACGCCGTCACAACCGCAGAAACAGTACTTGCCGGGTTGAAGGAGGATGGACCGTGAAAAGAGTCCTCATAGTGACATATCATTCAATACCGGCCCTCGAAAGATGGTATCGTGAAAATGAAAGCTCTCTCGGCCGGCACATCCGCATACTCCCCAAACAACAAGTAGGAAAAGGAGAAGGAGAATGGGATGTGGTGGTTGTGATAGGCGGGAGCCTCTCTCTTACCAGGGAAGAAATCGCCGGCCAGTGCGAGCGCTTTGGTTGGAACCCTGTATGTGTGCATGCTTTTCCGCTTGAAAAATCTTTCGTTCCTCACAGCGAAGCCTGGCTCCCTCGCTGGGAAGCCTTTTTTCGGAATATCCTGGCAGGGGACGATGGTATTGCGCAGGTGAGAGTCCATCGCCTCACTTCTAATCCCAGGGTAAAGGTGCTCTCTCACCCGGAGACAAAGGCTCAAGATATACAGGAGATTCTTACAGCCCTGAAGAAAAGAAATCTCGAAGTTACCGCGGCCGAAGATGAGTGGCACATTGCACGTGAAGGAGTGAATTACCGCTATGTTTCTTCCGGCACAGAAGAGACCGTGGGAGCTTTTGTTATAGTACCGGAGGTAAAAGAACATTTTTCCCTCACTTTGCCCGACCAGGTCAGCGATACAAGGCGCCTTGTTCCTTTGAGCGAATTTGCCCGCAGTATGGAACAGAAAAGCTACCGGAGGCAGCGGATCGCCTTTCTCGTTCCTTCACTCACCACCCCTCCCGGAGTATGGGAGCGAGTGTTCTCCTTGAGTAAACAACTGTGTGAGAAAGACTGTGCCCAGGTGGTGGTCTTGTGTGCTGAGACCGTAGTTGCCGGAGAAGGTCTTGAGGAAGCCTATCGGCGTTCTCGGCAAGCCGGGGCACTGTATGAAAAGACAGACCTTTCGAAGGCCGTATTCCAGGAAACCATCGACATGCGCGGGATACAAGTTGGTTTTCGCACAGAAAGGGATGGTGCGGACCAAACCCTTCTTTTTGATTGGCTGGTTGCTGTTCCACAGCTGGAGCTTGTTCCTTTCGATGTCTCCGGTTGTTTTGAAGCAGATAAAATTGTTCTCTCCCTCGACCGTCCTGTGAACAGTAATCTCCCTCCTTATGCGCTTCATTTTCAAGGCATGTATCTCATATCTCCTTTTTCCTCCCACTCGGAACGGATAGAGCTTGCCAGGGAAGTGGAACGATACCTGTCTGAGGGTGTGATCGCAGAAGAAGCAAGGACAGAGGTAGATGAAGAAAAGTGTATTCTCTGCCTGACCTGTGTGCGTACCTGTCCGTGGGGGGCAGTGGATGTTGAGGGAGTACTGAAACGGAGCAAGGCAAGGGTGAGTTGGCAGACCTGCCGTCTGTGCGGATTATGCGCTTCTTCCTGCCCGGCGGAGGCTATTACAATAGCGGGCTTTCCCACAGGGACTGATGATATGGTACCTGTTATATCCTGTGGGGGTGAAGTATCGTGAAAATTGTTGCCCTGTGCTGCGATAAAAGCGGATACCCGGCTGTTCTCAAAGCCCAGCAGGAAGGATATCTCCCCGGGGTCGAGCTCGAGGTGCGAGCGGTTTCCTGCCTGGGTGTTATTCGGGAAAGCCTCCTTCTGGAGATATTGGAAGGGGAGGTCGCCTGTCTCCTGCTGGCCGGCTGTCCGCTGGAAAGTTGTCATAACCTGGAGGGAAGCCGTTTTGCCAAGGCTCGTGCTGAGAGAGTCAACGCGCTGCTTGAAGAAGCGGATGTAGACAAAAGAGTGGTGCTGGCTTTCTGTACCGCCGAGAAAACTTCGCAGATTCGGGAGGCCCTTTCACGGTGGTTGGATGGAAAAGACGGGGTCATGTGATCCTGCGAGGAGATTTGCTATGATTGTTGGTGAGCGGAAACCGATTCGGGAAATTCTCGAACTGCTTGAGAAGAGAGAGGAAGTATTGGTTGTAGGGTGCGGCAGTTGTGTGACTGTCTGCTTATCCGGCGGGG
>PWXL01000164.1 GCA_003561145.1 Candidatus Atribacteria bacterium | reverse complement strand
TTCTGGACCGTTATTGACCAGGAAGAACAAGAAAACGACCATAGGTGACCTGGAAAAACTCCGGGTTTTCAAAATCGACGTCGCTTTCCAATCCTCCTGCCTCAATGTAATTGTCTCCGAAAAATATTCGGCTGTCCCGATGGCTTTCTATGGTTTGATCCTGGTCCCGGTAAAAAAGGTCTTCTGTCAGGATACGGTCTCCCGATGAGGAGACAACTTCTACCTCCCTTCGAAAACGAAAATCACCTCTATCCAAGTCTATGATGGCTTCATCAGAGCGAAGCACCGCCCGTTCTGAACCGTTTTCAGAATAGAGGAACAGCTCCACTCCTCCCTGTCCCCGTGCGCGTGTCGTATCTTCCCGGTCCAACTCCATTTCTTTCGCGCTGAGCGTCCACGCCAGCCGTCCATCATCCCAGCCCCGTATCAAGGTATCATGCATGAATACCGGTTGGGAGGTAAGTGGTTCGTCCTCTGTTTCTTCTTCGGCCACCATAGGGTCTTCTTCTTCGGGAAGGCGGGTGGACAAAAATCCATATGCTATTCCGAACCCCACCACACATAAAATCCCAATGATGAATAATTTCTTCCACATTCAATTTAACCTCGTCACAGCCAATGTTCTATCTATCTTCCTGTTCTTTCTTCTTTATTTTCAAGATCAAACGGCCATACAGCTAATCCACCGTCCATAACCTGTACCCTGCTATAACCGGCTTCCTTGAGGATTATCGCTGCCTCATATCCGCGAGCGCTCACAGCGCAAAAGATAATAATATCAAGATTACGTGGAAGCTCCTCTATTCTCTCACGTATTTCTGCCAGTGGAATACACGTGCTCCCAGGTATACGCACTTTTTCAAACTCGGGAATAGTCCGAACATCCAGCAAAAGAATGGCATCACCTTTTCTTCTGCGTTCCTCAACTTGTAAGGGTGAAATACCATCCATAAGGCCTGCAAGTTTATTACGCAGCACGTTGGCAGCTACGCACACATTATCTATTGCCGAGGCATATGGAGGTGCGTATGGTATGTCCAGATTTGATAAATCTCTCACCATGCCACCATAGAAAAGAGCACACGCCACGGTGTTCACACTTTTGGTCACTTCCCCCTCCCCGACAAACTGCGCTCCCAGAATCTTTCCGCTTTTACGTTCTGCAACAAGCTTGGTAATCACTCTTCTGGCTCCCGGATAATAATGGGCTTTATCAGAAGCCGGGACTATCGAATAGAGAGCGTCAATTCCCATCTCCTGGGCTTGCTGCGTGCTCATACCAGTGCGGGCAACGGTGAAATCAAATATTTTGAAAATAGTTGAATTCAGACCTCCTGGAAAAATATCTTCATCGCCAGCGATGTTATTCGCCACCACTCTCCCCTGCTTGTTGGCCAAAGATCCCAGGGGGAAATAGGCACTTTTATCACACACAATATTTGTCGTTTCCACACAGTCACCCACAGCATAAATATTCGGATCCCTTGTGCGCATGTGGGAATCCACGATAATTCCACCATATAGCCCGGTTTCCAAGCCACAGCTTACTGCTAAATCGGAATGAGGCCTGAAACCCGCAGCCAGAATGACAAGATCTGCAGGGTAACTTCCCTGCCTCGTTACAACACGGCGAACAACTCCATCCCGACCTTCCAGGCGCATAACCTTTTCACCTACCCGCACGTCAACCCCTTTTTCCCTGCAATACCGGCGTACGAGTATCCCCATGTCCGGATCAAGTACCAAAGGAAGTATTTCATCCATCATTTCGATTACAGTTACTTTAAGTCCACTTTTTACCAAACTTTCGGTCATCTCCATGCCTATCAGCCCGCCACCTACGATAACTGCTTGCTTAGCCAGTTTCTCCCGGATTGTCCATCGAACCTTTTCAGCATCTTCTATGCCGTGCAGGGTGGTGACGTTTCCTAAATCCAGACAAGAGAGTTCCATATCCGGCATATCAAGATCCACAGCTGGCACCGGGGGAATAAAAGGTTTTGAACCGGTAGCAAAAACAAGTAGGTCATAAGGGAATATCGTAATGTCCCCGGTGTCGAGATGACGAGCCTTGACTTCTTTTTTCTCCCTGTCCACCTGCTGAGCTTCCGTGCGGTTGTGTACACTGATACGCTTGGTTTTTTCGAAATACTCCGGGGTTCGCATCACCCCGGCAGAGGTTTCCATGAGTTCTCTTTGTTGTTTTATCTCTCCGCTCACATAATACGGGAGTCCACAGCCGGCGTAGGAGAGAAATTCCCCTCGTTCGAGAATGGTAATTTCCGCACGTGAATCCAGGCGTCGTAACTTTGCTGCTACCTTTGGTCCCGCGGCTACCCCACCAATAATGAGAATTCGTTTTGCCATGGCTTAACTCCCCCTCCTCATCTTTTCATTTTTTCCAATCGTTTAAGGACTCAATCGGCTCTTGAGCTCCTTTATGTCATTATATATACTTCCAACGCAGAAAAGTGCCGCTCCTGCCAGGAAAACCAACACGCCTCCGGCTACCACACCAAGTCTCTCAGCCAGGGCAACCATACCCCAGGGCAGTGGAAGCATTTGTTCCTCCTCCTGTGCGCCGGGAGGGGATGTCCAGTATCCCAGCCACCACATTCCAGCAACAGAAAGAAAGATCATCACTATTCCTGCTATCAAAACAAGTATACCTGCTACCTTCAAAAAGGTGCCCATGAAAGTCCCACCTCCCTCAACATATTTATTGACAACAACCTGGAAAAAGACGTATCCTTCCTCACATGTGGAAAACATTGACCGTCGGCATGCAGAATTTCTTCTATCACCCCTCCCTGCAGATACTTATAGACTGCGGAACGGGGAAAGACGCCGTGAAAAAGCTCCTCCAGCAGTGTGACGGCGTGGAAACCCTGATCCTTTCCCACGCTCATGCCGATCATTATGGTGGAGCTGTCCACTTCCTGAAGCGCAATCCATGCCTCATAGTTGCGCCTTCCCGGGAACGTCCTTTCCTGATCGATCCCCAGCTCGAACCAGCTATTTTGTTCGGTGGATGGTTTCCCCGGCAATTAGCAAGCAAATGGTTACTGGGACCCCCGAATCTACCGGTACAAGACCTTTCTACCGAAAAGTTTCCTGAAGTCGATTTTGTGGAACTTCCGGGCCATACCCCCGCACTCTGCGGAATACGCGACGGAGAACGCCTGTTTGTCTCGGATGCGCTTTTCGGTCCGGAAATCTTGCAAAAATATCCCCTCCTGTACCACTTTGATCCTCTTACAGCCTTGAAAACAGCAAAGAAACTTTCTGCAAAAGCTTCCGAATTCATTCCTTCCCATGGAACCGCAGGGGGGAAGGACCTGGTGGAAAAAAATGTTGCCTGCATGGAAAAAGCCTTCGAAAGAGTAGAAAATACAGTACAAAGAGGAAAGCATCCCCTGGAAGATGTGCTCTCCTCTGTTATGGAACACATCGCTCCTCCCACGACACTTGAAACCTATTACCTCAACCGCTCTGCCCTATTGGGATATGTAAGCGCCCTGGAACGGGAAGGGCATATCAAGATCGCTCTTGAAGGATCCCAACTCGTCTGTTATTAAAAAAGCATTTTTTTCGTTCCCTTTTCATCGATACTCGTTAACTGTCTCGAAAAGCGCCTGAAGGTTCTCCATCGGTATATTGGCCTGGATGTTGTGCACGGCCGCGAAAACAAAACCCCCACCCGTGGAAAAGGTTTCAACAAGAGACCGTACTTCTTCCCGAACTTGTTCCTGGGTACCGAATGGAAGAGTGGTCTGTGTGTTCACGCCTCCGCCCCAAAAAGTAAAATCGGCGCCGAAGGAGCTCTTGAGTTCAGCTGGATTCATCTTGGCTGCGGAAATTTGTACCGGGTTGAGGATATCGAACCCTGCTTCTTTAAGATCCGGTAAAAGATCGTGCACGGAACCACAGGTATGTATGAACGTCTTCCAGGAAGTATGGTGGTGTATCCAGTCATTCACCTGCTTATGAAAAGGTTTGAAAAGTTCTCTATACAACAGGGGTGAAATAAAGGGACAACCCTGGGAACCGAAATCGGTACCCGAGACAACAATTACCTGGATACGCTCACCTACCGCCTGGTAAAATGACTCCAGGTTCGCCAACCCGATCTCCACCATGCGGGCGAAGACTTCTTTGAGAAAATCCTT
>PWXL01000013.1 GCA_003561145.1 Candidatus Atribacteria bacterium | reverse complement strand
CTTCCCGGGCTCCTGGGCATGGTGTGTATGGCTTTTCTCCACAGCCTGGTGGATTTTAACTTTTCTATCGAAGCCTATCAATTCGCCCTCTGGCCAATGGTGGGAATGATTGATCGGTTGTGTGAAAATCAATCAAATAAGGGAATCTGGCATAAAACGTGGAAAAGTCGAGCAGAAATTCCCCTGGTCGTTTCGCTGGTCTTTTTTATGCTTATTTCCTTTATGATTTCTGCGCCCCGCAATCAATTACGGGGAGATACCATGGTGCGGCAGGGCAACTGGATGGAAGCAGCGTTCTTTTACCGCCTGGTCGTAGGGCGCGACCCCTGGAATTCACAAGCGCACCAATCTTTGAGCCGGGCCTTGCGTGAGTCTTTCCAAGTCCGGAGGATTCCGGGGGTTATACAAGAAAGCGTGACCCACGCCGAGCTAGCCCGCGAACTGGCCTCCTTGAACGCGAGGTATGCCGACAACCTGGGACGTGTCTATTTCACGCTGGGTGATATCGACCAAGGCCTTGCTCAACTGGAAGAGGCGGTCGAACTCTCTCCGTTGACGACTTCTCTATACCTAAGCTTGATGTCAGGATACCGAGCAGCGGGAAGTTTTGCCCTGGACCAGGGTGATGAAGAGTTGGCCGTGGAGTATTATAGGCAAGGCGCCACGGTAAGGGAGCGCTACGAGCGGGCCATAGCCGAATCGGTACGTCCGGTAAGAGAGAGAGACCAAAGCCGGGTTGATGAGCTCGCTGCGGATTTGGAAGATTTGTTGCAGAATGTGCACGAAGGTGAGTGAAGCGTACTTTCTCAATGACATGGTTTTAGCGAACGCTATTTCTCCTATACGACCGGGTGCATCCCCCTACAGCCTCAGGTTGAGCTTGGCTGCAGCCTTGACGCTCGGGATCATACTCGCGCTTTTTGCGGTCTTTTTCGCCAAGTTCTGGCAGAAGTATAAGGAGTATAAGGGGAATGCGTCTGAAAGGCCGTGAGAAGTAAGACGTTAGAAGTGAGAAGTGGGAAAGGCCTTCTCATTTATTATGTATGATTGCTGATTTCAGATCTGAAGTTCTGAAAAAGAACATTTCAAAACATGAGGATAAAGGCAGGGGTAGTGGGGAAGGTGAGGCGGGGAAAAGGGATTTTCATTTATGATTGCTGATTTCAGATTGCTGATGTGAAGTTCAAAGAAGGAAAGCCGTGAGAAGTGAGTCTTTTACTCCTCACCCTTTCACTCCTTACTTTTTAATCGTCACTGCATTTAAACTGTGAAGAGGCACCGTGTGCCGGCGCGGTAGGCAATGCAAACAGTATTCAGAATATTTGAAACAATGCATTGATTGCCACGCACCACATATCTTGTGGTGCTCGCAACGGCTAGAACGCGGCCAGACTTTCACTCGAAATGAAAAGTTAGGAGTACGGAGAAGCGGAAGAGGAGAATAAATTATCCTCAGGTGGGGGATTGAGAGTTGATCACAAGGAAAGCAAAGTTTTTTTTCGATATGCTGGCCTTTTCTTTAGCGGTCATCATTTCCTTTTGGTTACGGTTCGACCTGCAGCTCACCGTAGCGTTTCGGGTCTATTCCAGTATAATCGCGTGGGCAACACTCGTAGACCTTGCTTTGGGAATTGGTTTTTTAGTCTATTATCGGCCCTATCTCAATATATGGCGCTATACCGGTTCCAGAGAATTGTGGGAGATCGGCAAGATTGTTTTTTGGCAGAAAATATTGTTTGCACTTGTAGTGTGGTTTACTTTTCCAGTGGGATTTCCGCGCTCCGTGTTTGTTATATCACCTGTTGTCACTTTGGCTATGCTTGCGGTACCCCGTTTTATCACCCGTTTTTACTTTGAGGGCAGGTTGAGCCGCGTACGAAGAGAGGGTAAAAAAACCCTCATTGTGGGTGCGGGGGAAGTCGGTGATAAAATCTGCCGGGAAATCACCGCCCACCCCGAGCTGGGGTACAATTTAGTAGGGTTTGTTGACGATGATCCCCTTAAGTTCCGTTCCCTTCTTCACGGGTACCACGTACTAGGTAGCATAACAGAGATCGGTACCTTCATTAAAAAGTACCACGTGGAAACGGTGATCATAGCCTTGCCCGGTACGAGGAGGAAGGTCATCCGCAAAATTTACGACTTGTTGGCTCCCTACCCTGTGGAAGCACTGGTGATGCCCGGCTTGTACGAGCTGATCGGCAGAAAGATATCCATCTCCGCCCTGCGCCAGTTCGACATCGATGACCTCCTCCTGCGTGATTCGGTTATGGCGGACGTCAGAAAAATTCAGGTGGCTTTCCAGGGGAAAAAAGTGCTGGTGACGGGGGCCTGCGGATCCATCGGGGAGGAAATTACCCGGCAGGTGGCGATGGCTGGTGCCCGTCTTGTCATTCTCGACAATAACGAGACCGGTGTTTTTGACCTTGCTAACGAGCTTGGGAGTGTTACCGGTATCATCCCGTATGTCGCTGATATCCGCTATCGTTTTCATATTGCACGGATTATAGAAGTGGAAAAACCGGATTATGTCTTTCACGCGGCGGCGTACAAACACGTACCCCTGATGGAGAGCCACCCGGAAGAGGCCTTTCTCACCAATGTTGTGGGAACACTGAATCTTTTGGAGGCGGCGGCAGGACGGGTGGGCAGGCTGGTGTGCGTCTCAACGGACAAGGCGGTGGAACCGGAAAACGTGATGGGGATGACTAAAAAGATGGGAGAACTCCTGGTGCGGGCCTTTTCCAGGGATTTCCCTTCTTCCCCCATGTGTACCGTGCGCTTCGGCAATGTCCTGGGGAGCCGGGGCAATGTCCTGGAAATATGGAAAAACCAACTGGAAAAGGGAGAGCCGTTGACGATCACCGATCCTGATATGAAGCGGTATTTCATGACCACACCAGAAGCAGTCACCCTGGTCCTGGAAGCAGGATTGATGGAAGGTTCCGGGAACGTTTTCGTCCTTAAGATGGGCAACCTTATTCCCATAATGGAACTTGCGAGGGTTTTCTGTACCCTGCAGGGCTATACCCTGGAAAAAGACATGGAGATCGAGGTGATCGGACGCCGCCCGGGAGAGAAGCAGGTAGAGAAACTGTGGGGAAAAGGAGAGGAAGTGGTGGACACCGCCCACCCACAGATTCTCCGGGTATCCGCCAACCAACAGCCTGTCTCACGACCGGAGTTGGTCACATTTGTTTGCACCTTGGAAGAAAAAATATTGAGTGGAGAAAAGGTGACGGTAAAAGACGCTCTCCACGAATTCTTTTCCAGGGGTTTTCACTGAACATTGTTCCCTTAGCTCCGCTTCTCAAACCCACTCCCTTCTCCAGCCTTTCATTCCCTTCCCCAATTCCCCGCCTCACCTTCCCCTCTTCTCCTGCCTCTAATCGAGGTGGTTATATTATAATGTAGATACGTTCAGGAGAAAGATGGAGGTTCTCCACTTGGAAGAAACCGTGGGAATACGGGAAATGAAACAATCACTCAGCCGGTATATCCGGGAGGGAAAAAAAGGGAAAACCATCACCATTACAGACAGAGGTTCACCTGTAGCCAGGCTTTCCCCGGTAGAGAGGTCTATTCATCCGGAAGCACTGAAAATGGTAGAGGAAGGAATGACTTCTTGGCACGGAAACAAGCCTGGGTTGATACAACCGGTTCGGAAAAAATATCCGTCCAGGAGAAACCTTACTGATATGTTGAGTGACGACCGGCGATGATATTTTATTGAGACACCAGTGCCCTGGTAAAACTCTATGTGGATGAAGAGGGAAGCCCGTTGGTAATGGAATATACTCGGAAAAGCCTTTTTGCAGCAACCTCCCGGGTGGTGTATGCTGAAGCAAGGTCCGCTTTTGCCCGCTCATATCGAGCCGGGATACTCGGTGAACGAGCCTATCGAGAGGTAATTGCAAACTTTAAAGAAGAATGGTCTGCCTTTTTTGCCCTGGATGTGACTGATGGGGAGATCCACCCGCCAAAAGAATGGACAAAACACCAAGACAGTTGTAATCTTTCTTACGGGAGGTATGTTCAGTGAAAGAAGAGAAAAAGCGGAAAGAGGAAGAGCCCCGCAGACTTCGGAAGGAGAACCGGGAAGTAAGTTCCATGATTCATAACCTTCTCACCTCTTACTTTTCACCTCTCACTCACCATCGTTTTCCTGGAGGAAAACGATGGTGATAT
>PWXL01000095.1 GCA_003561145.1 Candidatus Atribacteria bacterium | reverse complement strand
TCACAGAAAAAGATGGAGCAAGGGCTGTCTCCCCTTGCTCCATTATGCTAGAAACCTCAGCACAACACCGTTGGTGTTACATATCCCATTTTTCTCTGAGTTCTACCCAGTACGTTGAATTTTTTAAACGATCGAGACCTTCGTTGAGCATATCTAAAAGCTCGGTATCTTCCTTCCGAACAGCTATTCCGTATCCTTCTCCGGTCGATATGGTGCCGATCATTTCTAACGGCTGGCCATCAATGGCCATGAGAACCGCGGGTTCATCCATAATCCCTGTTTCTATTCTGCCTGCTAACAGATCGGTCACCGCGATAGGGAAGTTGTCATACAGCATAAAGTTTTCACGGGGAAGGATTCCCTCTTGTACCAGGTTATCCTCAACCCACATCGCGGCGGTACAACCCCTTTGTGTGCCAACTGTGTATTCACCGGCCAAGAAGCCTTCCAGCGTTTTCCCTTCACCTTCCCTGGCGGCAACTGCCTGGTCGATGACCCAGTAAGGTTCGGTAAAGTTCACCATCTGGGCCCGTTCCTCGGTTATGCTCATTCCCGAGTAAATAAAATCCATATTTTTTGCCAGCAGGTTAGGAATAATGCCATCCCAGGCAAAGGGGACGATTTCCACCTCGAAACCCATTTCTTCCGCAATCCAATGAACAGAATCCACGTCGAATCCGGTGGGAGTGCCGTCTGCGTCAATAAAGGTGAAAGGCGGATAATCACCATCAATACCCATAATGTACTTGGGTACCTCAGCTGCAGCAAAAGATGACAATGACAGGGTGAGTAATACAACGAGGGTAAAAATGACCAGATACGAACCTTTCATGTTCGACCTCCTTGGAAAGTAATGTACCACCGTTATAACGAAGGAAAAGGCACCTTCTCCGGCGGGATAATGGGGTCCGAAGGCTTTGAAGAAACCCCAGGCAATATATACATATTAAAGAGGCGTTTGAGTGGTGTCAACTTTTCTGGGAAAAAGTTTATCCGATCATAAGTAAACGGTATTTTTCATGCTATGGGCAGGAATATGGTATTGAGTATTCATCGATCGTTGACATCACTGTAACGTGTTACAGGAGCGGTTGTGCCGCGTTTTATTATTTGAGTGGGAAAAGTTACTTTTATGGGAATGAATGTAGGTTCATTTGTTTTTTGGATGAGCCTTTGCGCTGCATATCTACCCATTTCTCTCCGATGAACCCTTATGGTAGTAAGTGAAATAAAAGTGTTGGTTGAGAGTGATGAATCATCAAATCCAACCACGCTGATATCTTCGGGAATTCTCAGACCTTCTTCTTTTATCGCTTTCATGGCTCCGACCGCCATTTCATCATTAGTCGCGAATATCGCGGTACTATCCTTTTTCCGCTCCATGAGGCGTTTCATTGCAAAATAACCGCTGTGCATACTCCAGTCACCTTCTTCGATTCTTGCCGAATCGAATTCAATGCCGGCTCTTTTCAAGGCAAGTTTATATCCCCGCAAGCGTTCTGTAGCGGGAACATTGTGTGTGGTCGGGTGATTGATCAATCCGATATTCCGGTGCCCCAGTTCGATAAGATAGCTCGTTGCCTGGTAGGCTCCGTCTCGGTTATCAATCAAAAGGGCGTCAAGCTTGACAGGATGAGAATCGATTGAGGGACTGATCAAGACCGCGGGAAGGCGGGATTTCTCAAAAATATTCGCCAGCTTGAGGGTGGCGAGCTCGCACACAATGACCCCGTCGATCTTTTTCAGAAATTCCTTGAACCGGTAAACCTCCGTGGGAGCATCCTGGTATCCGGTAAAAAAGAGAAGGTGCATTCCGCTTTTTTCTAATTCCCTGTTTGCTCCTTCAAAGACATCTGAATAAAAAGGTATGGATGGAGAGGTGCTCTCGTTTTCCGCGGTGGTATCAGTGATATCAGTACGTTTCCTGTCAATAGAGGAGAAAAAAACCGCAAAACCGATGTTACCGGTTTTGTAAGAGGCGGGTGGAAAAGAATTTGTATCGCCGGAAACAAATGTTCCTTTTCCTGGAATTCGGGATAAAACTCCTTCATAGATGAGGTCACGGATTGCTTTCCTGATACTACTTCGGCTCGCGTTATAGAGCTCTCCCAATTCCCGCTCAGAAGGTATTTTGTCCCCGGTTTCCAACCGTCTGTGCTTGATTAAAGATTTAATATCGTCCTGGATCTTATAATAGAGGGGACGAAACTTCCTTTCGCTGCTCATTGGTTATCACCAACCATTATTGTCCTCTTGCTTTACATCGTCATGTACATTGCTTGCTCATTCATTTCCGCTTTCTCGCATCCATATTTTCATTTCGCCGGAGGTACGGTTGTTCCAGGTACAGTAAGGAACAGCAGTGATGTTACATGGTTGCAGTGTACATGGCAAGTTGCCATACAGTTTCTTGTTGCAGCTGTCGGAATCAATTCTTTGTGCTTGGGCGTGTATCACAGGCATGGTAGAAGCTGTTTCCGATAACTTTCCTGTATTGAATACACTTTGTCTGGGTAAACTGATATGAGAAAGTGGAATACCCGGCTGGTCCATTTCTTCCAAACAAAACACGACAGGGCCTCTTTGCAGCGCGACATGCCCGATATTTTGTCGAACAGCGGGATGAGAATACACACGATTGACAGACATGGGGAAACTCAAGTGTACCACATCACCTGCTTTCCACACACGCTTTATACTCATATACCCTTTTTGTACATTTCTTTCCATGGGAGTTGGTTTGCCGTTAATAAGGACTGCTTCTTTCAAGCTCCAACAAGGAATTCGAACATTGAGTCCGAACTCAATCGGATCTTCCGGTATGATTTCAATCTCAATGTTGCCATCCCACGGATAATGTGTGCGTTGGACAATACCAACATGCGAATTATGTATATCACATTCTCCCTTTCCCTGTGCGTACAGGTGGATATATATGTCCTTCTCTCCGTATGAATATACATATTCTCCCAAAGAGGCGATAAAGCGGGCAAGATTAGGAGGACAGCATGCCACTTCAAACCAGTGGTGGAAACGATGATCTCCCAGGCTTTCCAGGGGATTATCATAAGTGAATCTGCAGCCGTCTGAGGCAACTCCCTGAAGAATAACGTTGTATATCGCCCTTTCCATGACATCTCCATAGCGGCTGTCAGGGTCGGCCTGTAACAGGCGGTGGGAGAAAAACACCAACCCGATGGCCGCACATGTTTCAGCGTAGGCATCAAGGTTTGGAAGGTCATAATGACGGGTGAATCCTTCGTTCTCCCGGGATGAGCCTATCCCGCCGGTTATATACATATGTTTTTCAGTGATATCCTCCCAGAGGTTTTTGCAAACTTCAATAAGTTCCATGTCGTTGGTTTCAGCCGCTACGTCAGTGAACGCGCTGTACAGATACATGGCCCGTACCGCGTGACCCACGGCGTGAGTCTGTTCACGGAGAGGGAGATGGTCCTGGCAGTATTCGGTGGTAAAGGTATCTCCACTACCAAAATACCTGTTGTAATATTCAAGGTGCTCAGGAGCAAGAGTTTCCATTTCCAAGGCAAAGTAGGATGGTGTGTGTCCTCTGCGCTCCAGGAAAAGCTGACTTAATCTGAAGTATCGTTTATCACCGGTCAAGCGGTATAGTTTGAAGAGAGCCAACTCAATCTCGGGGTGTCCTGGATAGCCTGTGCATTCTCCGGAGCTGAAAACAGAATCAATATAATCTGCATAACGTCTGATAGAGGAAAGGAGTGTTGTTTTTCCGGTAGAACGATAATGAGCTACACCGGCTTCGATAAGGTGTCCGGCAGAATATAATTCATGGCCGAAAGCGAGCTTTTTCCAGCGGTATTCCGGTTCGACGATAGTGTAATAAGTATTCAGATAACCGTCTTCCTGCTGTGCGCCGGTCATTTTCGCTATGACATCATCAACAATTGATTCCAGGTGGGGGTCAGGGTGAAGTGCCAGAGAATAGCTGGCTGCCTCGATCCATTTGGCCACATCGGAATCCCAATAGGGATGGACACGGGCATTCGCTGCTTCTTTCTTCCTTTGAGGTGCGCATAATTCGAGAGCGTTGAGATGTCCAACTTCCTGAAACTTTTTATAAATAATCGGTATGGTTTTTTCCCGGTTGACCTCCCAGCGCTGAGAAAACAAACCGCCCTCGAAAAATACTTTGTCAAAAGGTATAGGAGTAAGAAAGGATATTTCAC
>PWXL01000143.1 GCA_003561145.1 Candidatus Atribacteria bacterium | reverse complement strand
GGATAATACTGTCTGCGACATGGCGGATGGCCGGCTCAAACACTTCACGGGGGTGAATGAGCGTTTCAGTCAGGGTCCCGATGGAAACAATTTCTTTGTGAATGAGCTGTTTCCGGACGTTGAGAGAGAGCACCATGCAAACCGGCAAGGATTCATTGAAAAAACCCATCGCACGTTTCCCAAGCTCAAGTGCCGCAAGGATAGTTATGGCTTTAGCGTTTTCCATACCCTTGATGTAGTATTTTATAAAAAATAAAGATGATTTGTTAAATGCCGATAAGTATTATAAACGAACGGCAAGGATATCAGTTTAGGAGGCTGTTCATTAAATTTTAGAGAAAAAAAGGGGGTGAATGTGAAGATGATAACCCAAGAAACATTAGCAGGTATTGCTGAATGCCAGAGATGTACGACAATTATAGGATATGAGAAATTTCCTTCATCTAGCCATGGAAATCTTAGTGCGGATTATATGCTCTTATCGGAAGCACCAGGAAAGATGAGTATAGATAATGGTCGTTTTTGGACTGGAACGGGTGGGAGGCTTATTAGATCAGTTCTTCATGAATTTAACGTTGAACTCGAGGATCTATTTTATTTAACCGATGTGGTGAAATGCTGGCCTGACAATAGGGGCAACAATCGAAAGCCCAATTCACAAGAAATCAGGAATTGCTTGAGGTTTTTCCAGCAAGAGATAGGTGAACTAAAGCCTCGAATGATCATCGGATTTGGCCGGGTTGTGAAAGATGCTCTGCTCCTTGGAGAAATACAAATGAAGAATGCTCATGGAAAAATTTATCAGGCATTTGATATCCCCCTCCTTCTACTTTTCCACCCTAGCAATATCAATCTCCATATGAATCGTGAAACATACAAGGAAGATCTGAGAATGGTTTTCCAAGTATTGATATCAGGACGTCTCGAACAACTAGAACAATCCTTTAACGATAAGAAATATGGTTGTGTAAGTCACGTTGATTCTTGTAAAGGAAAGGCAAAGAAAACACAGGTATTTGTAAATAACTCTAGTACATTTATTCTTCCAGCTCAAGGTAACTCCATCACTGACAAAGATCTTCAAAAGGGGTATTTACGAATAACGAAGGATTTTAAACAATATTTTCCTGAAAGCAATCAATATGTGAACATGATCATTTTGGGTAATTCTTACTCTGTAAGGTTTGTTCATAGGGGCAATAAAAGGTCACATCTACTCTACCTTGGCAAACCTTTGCTAAGCGAACTGGGCGTTCAAGCTGGAGGTCAAGTACAGTTTCTGGCCAAATCAGGTTATGTTTACGAGATCTCTGTAGACCAATAAAGGGTATTTTTGGAAAATGTACTGCTAGTGGCAAGAAAGGGTCCGAATGAATAATTCTAAGGGTTCATCTTACATGTTAATTGTGCTAACATGAGGCTAGAGCAAACTATTATACAAACCAAACAAGATTGTGTATTTGAGTATTTAGAGATTCTGTTTTCATGACTGTGATGCAAGGAATTAATATACATCCAAAAATATTAATGATTGAGAGAATGAAGGTAAAAGAACCTGCAATCACTCTTAATACAAAAATGGTCCAAACGAATACTGAAAAAAAAGACAATCATGGTGCAAACCGATATAGCACCAAGATCATCAAGGCCGGAGCACTCCTTTCTGACACAAAAGTGCTGCTTTCTGCTTGGGAGCCAGGTCTTCCCTTTGGCGAAAACATGTATCGGATTCAGAATCACAATCTGTTAGGGAAAAGCTCTCGGTCCCGCGTCAAGGACATCCTTGCCATCTTCCGACAAAGATATCTTTCCGAAGATGCCGTGACCCGGGCTTTAGTAAGTCTGGTGCAAAGTCAATCAAATGGGCACACCCTTGATCAAATTCTTTATTATCATGCAGCATGTTCAGATGCTCTCCTACGAGATGTAGTTATCAAATGCCTTCTGCCACAATGGTCAAGCGGGGATGTGGATATTCATCCCAGAGATATCGAAGAGGTTTTAAAAAGGTGGATCAAAGAAGGGAAAACCACGGGTACCTGGGGTGAATACACCATTTATCGAGTCACTCGGGGATTATTGGCCACCCTCCGTGATTTTGGCATTCTAAAAGGTGCGGTTAACAAAAGGATAGCACCGGTTTACCTTTCAACCCCGGCATTTTCTTACATTGCTTTTTATCTGAGTATAAACCAACGTTCGGGAGCGAAACTTCTCGAGCATGACGACTGGAAACTGTTTTTCCTCACAAGAGAAGGAGTAGAGCGGTATTTCCTTGAAGCCCATCAACATAATTTCCTTGAATTTCAGATGGCTGGAAGCGTTATCCGCATAACGTTCCCCGTCACTACTCTTATGGAGTATATACATGTCATCACTCGAAGAGAGTATAAAACTCCTTGAGGCAGACCTCACAGCCGAACCACCACGAATAAGTGTGTATCATGATCTTCCATTCGCGATCTTCCGGTATGATCCTGACAAGGAATGGACACTCAGACGTGAAATTCGACTGTTGTCAACCCGTCTCGGGAAAGCGGGAAAAACCACCCACCCGATCAATATGTCTGACATGCTCTGGCAATCTATAGAAGAGACTGAGGGAATACAAGCCGTTGAAGAGCTTGAGAAAGAGAGAGGATATCTCACTGCCCAGGAACAAATAACTACTTATCTTTCAGATAAGGATTGGCGGCCTCTCACAGACCTCTTGGCAGAACGTATGCAGGCGTTGCAAGAAACAGCTGACATTATTTTTCTGATACGGACGGGTGCCATGGCACCAGGAATTTATCAAATGTCAAAACTGCTGGATGAAATGCAGGGAAGATCTGAATTGTTGACCATTCTTTTCTATCCTGGAACCATCGAAGGGACGACTGGATTGAGGTTTATGGCTCTTAAAGAGCGTGAGACCATGGGTAACTACCGGGTTAAAATTTATGGTTAACCGGTACAATAGAAAAGTAAAATTTGCATGCAAAAAAATGTGAGATGCTAAAGAATTAAGAAGAGGTGGGAAATGGGGAAAGAAAAATGAAAACAATCGCTGATGTGCTTTCAAGGGACTTGAGTAAGAAAATCGAGGAGATTATAAAGGTCGATCAAGCCGACGAGCAATCAGTACATGCAGAAATCACTGAGTACATAGCCACAGACAGCATACGTGAACAGTATCTTTTACTCCTTAAAGCTTTTGCTGAAGCTCCCTCAGAACCCCACGAGAACGTTGGGGTGTGGATTTCAGGTTTTTTTGGATCAGGAAAGAGTTCATTTGCCAAAAACCTCGGTTATGCTCTGGAAAACAGAAAAATACTCGGTTATCCGTTTTCTTCTTTGTTTAAAACCCAGTTAGGCCACCAGCAAATATCCAACCTCCTTGATCTCATCAATACTCGTTATCCAGCTGAGGTCATCATGTTTGACATCGCCAAGGAACAGGATACCCGCCGCATTACCCAACGGATTGCGGAGTATATTTATACTTCTGTGTTAAGGCATTTAGATTACGCTGAAGATTTTGACATCGCTGAGTTAGAAATCGAGCTCGAGTCGGAAGGTAAGTTAGAGGAGTTCGTCGATACATGCAAGAAAATACATAACCAGGAATGGCGCATGGTTCGGAAAGGAGCACAACGCATATCCAAGGCAAGCGCGGTATTGCATGTGCTTGATCAGGTTACTTATCCCTCCGCCGATTCGTGGGCACATACCCAGCGTCATCACAATGCAGCCATGAGCGTCAGCAAGGTGGTTCAGCGGACGTTTGAGCTTTTCGGACGCAGGCGGCCGGGAAAAGCTTTGGTTTTTGTTGTCGACGAAGTCGGCCAACATGTGGCCCGCAGCGGAGATAAGATTGAAGACTTACGGGCAACTATCGAGGAATTTGGAAGAGTTTCCCGGAACCTCCTTAAGGCACGTAAAATACCGGCTCCTTGTTGGATTGTTGTCACCTCGCAGGAAAAACTGGATGAAGTGGTTGCGGCAATCGATTCCAAGCGGGTTGAACTGGCGAAATTACAAGACCGATTTCACAACCGCGTTGACCTGGCGCCGTCTGATATCCGTGAGGTGGCCACCCGAAGGGTTTTGTCCAAAAAAAACGATGCAATCAGCTTTCTTCGCACCCTGTATACCAATAATCAAGGTATCGTAAACACTTCGCTGAGATTGGAACGTACCGCACGCCGTACGGATGTCAGTGAGGAGGATTTTATTCAGTTTTATCCCTACCCCCCTCATTACCTTGATATCTGCATCGGCATCATGTCGGGGATCAGGCAGCAACCCGGTGCACCGAAACACTACGGCGGGAGCAACCGGACAATTATCAAGCAGGCATATGAAATGCTGGTATCCGAACGGACACGCCTCTCGGAATGCCCGGTCGGAACACTCGTTACCTTGGATAAAGTGTATGAGTTGGTAGAGGGGAATCTCTCTTATGAGCGACGCTCTGATGTGCACGAGATCAGCGAACGCTTTAAAAATGATCTGGAAAAATTCTGGATTCTTCGAGTGGCCAAAGTTATTTGCCTGTTGGAATTTATTAGGGATCTTCCTCGAACGGAAAAAAATATCGCTGCTTTTTTGGTTGATATGGTAGGAGATTCCGCACCACTTGACCGGGTAACATCTGCCATCAAGAAGCTTCATAGTGCCCAGTTCATAAGAAATACGGAAGAGGGATGGAAGCTCCAGACGGCACGGGAAAAGAACTGGGAAACAGAGAAACAAGCTCATGATCCGAAACCGCGTGAACGGAATGAGATTATCCGGTCAATCATACGTGATATCTTTGGAGAACCTGCACTACGGACTTATCGTCGGAAAGAGCTGCGTACTTTTCGACTTGGCATCAGTTTTGACGGTATGGCACTTGGTGACGAGGGGGATATCCATCTTTCCTTGTTCAAATCAGATGATGAAGACGATTTCCAAGATCGTATTGCCGAAGTGCGTGACGAAAGTCGGCAGAAAAGCAGCGCTCATCGATTATATTGGGTTTTTCCCCTCTCCTTTGAAATTGATGAATTTGTCGCTCAACTTTTCGTATCAAGAAAGATGGTCGAAAAGTACGATCAACTTCGCGCCCAGAGAAAGGTGACTCCGGAAGAAGCAATGTGTCTTCAGGACGAGAAGAGTCTGGTCCAGAATATCGAATCCCGGCTCAGGGAAAAAATAGTACAAGTCCTGGAGCGTGGAACGGGTATGTTTCGCGGTATTGCCCACGACGCTTCGTCACAGGGAAAGAACCTGGGTGATACCATCAGGAAATTTTTAGATAAGGTGATACCGGATATATTTCCCTACCTGGAGATGGGATCTCGGCCCCTGCAGGGCGACGAGCCGGAAGTATTTCTCAAGGCAGCGGATCTTAAGGCCCTCCCGTCGTTTTTTTATGCCGGTGAAAACGGGTTACAGTTCGTCATAAAGGATGGAGCGCAATATCTTCCTAACATACAAGCCGACGTGGTCAAAGAGGTACGCGATTACCTGGTAAGCCAACATGAGTATGGGAACCGGGAGGCCTGTAGCGGCAAAGCCATTGAACATCGCTTCAGCAGCCCGCCGTACGGTTGGGAGCGCGACATGCTCCGCCTGGCCTTGGCGATCCTTTTCCGAGGTGGGGTGATAGAGGTATCTTTCGAGGGACAAAAGTACGACTCCTTCACCGATCCACGGAGCAGAGAACCATTCATCAATAATACCAGGTTCAAATCAGCGGTTTTTACTCCTGTCAAACACATTGATTTGAAAACACTCACCCAGGCGGTCAAAGGCTACGAAATTTTGACCGGAAGAACGGTAGATATGGAAAAGAACGCCATATCGTCTGCTTTGAAAGCATACGCCGAAGCGGAAATGAAAGAAATTCTGCCCATGATTGCTGAATCCAGAGCGTGGGGGCTCCCTGTACTGTCTATCCTCGAACACTATCAGGAAACGTTGCAAAGCATCGAAAACGGTTCAGGCGACGATTGTGTAAACATACTGGCAGGGGGAGCAGCGTCTCTTAAAGAAAGTCGTCAGAGTATCCGTAAAATCGCTGAGGGCTTGAATGACAAAGATCTGGACACCATTCGAAAAGCCCGGGTAGCCGCTACTGATATAACCAAGTTATTAGAAGCACGGGCACAGGATGAAATCGTTGAAAAAGGAAAAATACTTCTCGATCTTTTGAACTCGGAGAACATATTTGATTCACTGGAGGAGATCGAAAAGATAGCTCGAGACGTCACCAGTGTGTACCGCGAACTCTATGATAAAACCCATGAAGACCGAGCCACACGCTATCAAGCAGCTGTTGAAAATATCAAAGGACGGCCGGATTGGGAACACATTCCCGAATCTATGCGTGAGCCGGTGCTTTCCCCCCTGGTGTCACGTGGTTGCAACGAGTTGGATTTGCACAATACAGGCCTTGTCTGCAATGCGTGTCAAGCCAGCCTGGGTCAATTGGAGTCAGACATCGAGGCACTTGATGGGCTCCTCAGCCGGGTTGTATCAGAAATCCAGCGTCTGACCACACCAGCTGGAACGAAAATTGAGCGTGTCCGGGTGTCCGAATACCTGTCTGAACCGGTTGAGTCGGCCGAACAGGTAAAAAAAGCGCTGACCAGGCTCGAGGATCACCTTCTCAAATTGCTGGATGAAGGGTATACAATAGTCATGGAGTGAGTATTGCTCGAATCCTTTGATTTGAGGAGAAGCCGTGAACATTTAGGGTTTTTTAGAATTCTATCGGTTACCAGCCGGGGTGAAGCCATGGACCAGGCAGTCAGAAATAAGCTGCGCAATGTTGTAACTAAATGTCGAAAACTCCTTGAAGAATCCATGACTCAAACACTTCAAGGGCGTTTTGGTATCTACGATTTGAACAAGAAAGGAGAGATTGAAGTTGAGGGCGAAGCCCGCATGGCGCACCTTGGCCAGGAGGAACTTGACTGCCGCCAGGATCTCCTGGACCATCTGGAACATATTCAATCTACGGGCCATAAGCCGAGTGAAGCATTGGATCAGCTTATCCGTGAGATATCCTTCACCCATCTCAACCGCCTCTGCGCATACAAGATGATGGAATCGCGGGGACTCATCCGCGAGGCCGTGAGCCGCGGTCTAAAGTCCCAGGGTTTTTTCTTTTATCTCGCCGATCACTTGGAGGCTGAAAAGCTTTATAAAAGCGGTCAGAAAGATTTAGCCTACCTCAACTTCCTTAACTGGTTGGGTAGGAAACATTCCCAGGAGATCGGTGTTCTCTTCAGTTCTAATGACTCAGCGAACCGCATCTATCCGCCGCAACGGGTCTTGGACGAAGTGCTGTTCCTGATAAACGATGGCGAGTTGAATAGCATCTGGTCCCAGGATGAGACCATCGGCTGGGTTTACCAATACTTCACCCCGAAAGAACTTCGCGACAAAGCCCGTAAAGAAAGTCAGGCTCCGCGTAATTCCTATGAGCTGGCCTTCCGCAATCAGTTCTTTACCCCACGCTACGTAGTGGAGTTTCTTACCGACAACACCCTTGGCCGCATCTGGTACGAGATGCGCAAGGGAAAAACTGTTCTCAAAGACCGCTGCAACTATTTAGTGCGGCGGTCTAAAGAGATTTTTCTGAAGGAAGACGAACAGCTCCCGCCGGAATCAAATGAGGCTCGTGGCGACCTGTCGCAGGAGGAATTGCTCAAGCAGCCGATTTACGTCCCTCACCGACCTAAGAAGGACCCACGCGAGCTCAAAGTTCTCGACCCCGCCTGTGGCTCCGGCCACTTCTTACTCTATTGTTTTGATCTACTTCAGATCATTTACGAAGAAGCCTACGACGATCCTGACCTGAGCGCAGCATTAAAGGCTGACTATCCTGTAATGGATGACCTCAGTCGTGCCGTGCCTGGCCTCATCCTCAAGCACAACCTGCACGGAATCGACATCGACTTGCGGGCCACACAGATCGCGGCGCTGGCCCTATGGCTTCGTTGCCAGCGAGCCTACCAGGAACTCGGTTTGAAAAACTGGGAACGTCCGAAGATCACCCGCTCAAACATCGTCTGTGCCGAACCCATGCCAGGTGAAGGGGATATGCTGAAAGAATTCACGGCCACACTGCAACCTAAAGTGCTTGGCCAGCTCGTCGAAACGGTCTTCGAGATGATGAAACTCGCCGGCGAGGCTGGAAGCCTCCTTAAAATTGAGGAGGAGATTCGTGAAGTGGCAAGCAAAGCAAAATTCGAGTTCATTCAGTGGAAAAAGCACCAGGACAAAGCAAAGTGGTCGCTCTTCCCCGAATTGGTTGAGCGGGATCAACTTTCCATATTTGATTTTGCCGACATGAATGATGAGGCTTTCCTTGACCGAGTTGAGGAGGAGATTGTTGCGGCCCTTCAGAAGTATGCAGAGAAGGCTTCTAACGGTAAAGGTTTCCGGAGGCGATTGTTTGCCGAGGATGCGGCAAGAGGTTTTTCCTTCGTTGATGTTTGCAGCAAGCGATATGACGTGGTTCTGATGAATCCGCCATTTGGTGCAGAACCAACAGTCTGTTCCTCCATGATAGAGCGATTTTGGGCTCGCGGGAAACATGATTTATCAACAGCCTTTGTTGAACTTGCTACAAACACAATTATCGCTACAGGTATGATCGGCGCTATCATGACAAGAACGCCCTTCTTCCTATCGCGATTTCATGATTGGCGTGTAGGTTCACTATATCAGAGTGAGAAAGTTTTGAATGTTTTTGCCGACCTTGGCATGGGAGTCCTTGACACCGCGCTAGTTGAGGCATCTCTTGTTATAATCGGTAGCAAATACTTCACACCACTTTCATTCGATTTACGGAATATCCCGGAAAAAAGCAATCATCTGTTACGTTCAAAAGCTCCATGCTATGTGACTAATCTGCCAGCATTGCAGAAAGTGCCGAATGCTCCTTTGGCATATTGGATTCCATATTCTATATTAAGTAAATTCGAACATTTTGGACTTTACGGGAGAATGGCAGAAGTGAAGCAGGGGCTGGCTACAAAAGATAATGTTCGTTTCGTACGAACATGGTGGGAAGTTTCCAACCAAACCTTATTCCCATTCGGCACCTGGCGCGTTTACGCAAAGGGAGGCATGTACGCACGACACTATTTATCACTACCACTTGTGGTTGACTGGTCTTCAACAGCACTTGAAGAATACAAAACACGTAAAGGTCAGATGGTCGTTCTCTTAACTACTAAGTGTAAACAGTACCTGCCAAAGAGAGGGATCACTTATTCAAAGCGAAGCCAGATTGGATTCAGCGCCCGCGTTATGCAGGCAGAAACGGTATTCAGCCCGAACGGGCCAGGGATTTTCCCGAAAAATGAAAACCATCTTCTCTATGATCTTGCTTTTCTCAATAGCCGTTTTGTATCAAGTTGTCTCGATTTTATGACCTCATTTGGATCTTTTTCTGAAGGATATGTGAAGTCTGTTCCATATCCAAAGCATAGACAAGAGCTTTACGATTCAATAAAGGACCTCGAACGAGATTGTATTATCAATCGTAGAGCAATAACCGTTGTCCAGGAGACTTCGCGCGAGTTCAATGGTCTGACTATCGATGAGGCAACATCGCTTTCCGAGTATAAATGCAAATGCCAAGAAAAGTTAAACTCAAGTCTGGGTATTGTTGAAATCAATGAGCAAAAGCTAGACGCTTATTTTAGGAAAGTATTTGAACTTACAGGGGAAGATCAAGTTTTGCTCGCAAGTCAAAGTGGGCAGAAGATAATTGGTCTTACCAAGGATGCTGAAAATACCGGAAACGATGAGACAGAGGATGATCTAAATGTTGTGAATGCATTTACAACATCTCAAGAGGCAATCTCTTTTTGTGTCGGGGCGACATACGGCCGCTGGGACATCCGTATTGCCACAGGCGAGCGGCAGCCCCCTGAACTCCCCGATCCGTTTGATCCTCTCCCTGTCTGTCCACCCGGCATGCTCCAAGGTCCGAACGGTTTACCCGCCAAGCCCGAGGACGTACCGTCCGATTACCCCATCCGCATCAACTGGGATGGCATCCTGGTGGACGACCCTGGGCATGAGGACGACATCGTCCGGCGTGTGCGCGACGTGCTGGAGGTGATTTGGAAAGACCGTGCCGAGTCCATAGAAAAAGAGGCATGCGAGATCCTGGGCGTGCGGGAACTGCGTGACTACTTCCGCAAGCCCGGCAACAGCGGATTCTGGATGGACCACGTCAAACGCTACTCCAAGAGCCGCCGAAAGGCTCCGATTTACTGGTATCTCCGCTCCGCCAGGGGGAATTATGGTTTCTGGCTTTACTATCACCAGCTGGATAAAGACACCCTGTTCAAAGCACTCTATAAGTATGTTGAACCGAAGATCCGGCTGGAAGAGGACCACCTCCAGACCCTGCGTTTCAAGAGGGAGGAAATGGGCGGTTCGGGGCGACAAGCCAGGCAGATCGAAAAAGAGATCGATCGTCAGGAGCAGTTTGTTTCAGAACTCAAGGATTTTGAAGAAAAACTTCGCCGGGCAGCCAACCTTAACCTCGATTTCGATCTCAATGACGGTGTGATCCTGAATATCGCCCCCCTGTGGGAACTGATCCCCTGGAAAGAGCCGAAAAAATACTGGGATGCCTTGAAAGAGGAAAGCTATGACTGGTCGCACATTGCATATCAGCTCTGGCCGGAGTGGGTGGAGGAAGCCTGTAGGAGAGACCGCTCCATTGCCATTGCCCATGAGCGTGAAGATCTGTACAACCTGAAGGCCAGCTCTTCCGGGAAAAGGGAACGGGTAAAGAAATGA
The DNA here is from genome assembly GCA_003561145.1 of Candidatus Atribacteria bacterium. Taxonomy (GTDB): domain Bacteria; phylum Atribacterota; class Atribacteria; order Atribacterales; family Atribacteraceae; genus Nitricultor. The sequence continues at coordinate 4,612 of PWXL01000143.1, read as the reverse complement.
ATACCAAGGTAGTAACCGAGTATCTGAATAAAATGATTGCCAAACAGGTCGAAGAATTTGGTCTGGTGGTCTGGTACGACCCGGAAAAAGTGTATGCCGAGGTGTTGGATGAGCTTGATTTTCCTGATACCACAGTTCTTTGCTATGATGGGAGTTTTATCAAACTGCGCAGGGAAATCGATCGGCGCAAGCTCTTAGATGGTGAAGAACCACCTCATTTGGTTATCTATGTGCCCCTGGCCCACGAAGAAACTCATTATGCCCTCATTGAGCTCGAGGCTGCGGGCGTCATCATGCAACCCGGCCAGCAGCCGGTGAGTCGCAACACGCGCCTGTCATTGGTGGCTCGCAATGCCTTGCAAGATATCCTGGGTGAAGAGACTGTTATCCAGGTGGAAAAGCAAACCGAAGCAGGCAAGCTGTCTTTGACCGACCTTAATGCCCTGGCGAAAAAAGGTAGGGGAATATCCGAAGGGATCTTAGCACTGGTCTTCGGGACCGGAAATCCACAGGAAATCACCCTATTATTCCTGGCGAGCGACCGCTTTGATGAGAACGTAATCAGGAAAAACGCTCAAGGTGACCTGGAAAAACTGTTCAGTTCCGAGTACGGAATCGAGATACCTCCCAATATCTCAATTGTTGATGTGCGCCGTAGGTTGACCCGTTATATTCTGCTGAGCGATTTTATGGCGGGACTCGCTGGCCATTTACCGGACAGTATTTCTTCGATACCGGTAGCGGTTTCATCTTCACATGTTGATGCGTGTGTTAAGATTGCCTGCGACTGGAGAAGACGGCGGGACATTCGGGATAGTTACGTCACCGCCGCACATCGTGTTGAGCGAGACCTTGGCATATGCGATTTTGAACTTGATCCGAAAGTGATTGAGGATATTGAGACCTTTTCAGCTGTTGAAAAAGCGCTCTTGGTTCATACCGAGAAACGGCTTCTGGTGGAGACTGATAATGCAATATTGAATCTGGCCGAGTCCCGTTTGTCGCGGTTTTGGTGTGATGTCGAACCGAATTTACAGGCTCGATGGGCGCTTGTTGCTTCAATAGCCTTGGTTTTATTGGAGGCTGACCGGGTCCAAAAAGAAGCAAAAACGCCCCCCACATCCCTTAACGATATGATCAGTGCCTATGCTGATGAACCTGCGCCCTGGTGCCGGATCGATACCTGTCACAGGCACATGGAGAGCCGGTGGCATAATTTTGAACCCACCGATGGGGAATGTGATACCATTGAAAAACTGGTGGTCAAAGCGCGGCAGCATTATGCAGAGACGGGATCACAGGTCACACGATGTTTTCTAGAGCGATTGCTCGAGGGCGGTCCAGCGAAGGGAATGAATAATATATTGCCTGATGGAGGCGCTCTCGTGACTTCCTTTCTGTATCAGACCCAAATATTTGACAAGTTTATTAAGCCTGCATTAAACAGGGAAAAAGTCGCCTATGTTTGGGTGGACGCTCTCCGCTTTGAAATGGGACGTGAGCTTACCCGTTTAATGAGGGAAGACCTCGATATCGATCTTCATATCGCCTTGGCGGCCACGCCAACTGTTACTGAAATTGGGATGGCAGCCCTGTTGCCCGGCGTACATGGGAAAGCAAGGGTGATTTCGGTAAGTGGTGGGAAACTGGCGCTTGAGATCAATGGGACGACAGTAAAAGATCGAAAGGACCGGGTAGCGTTTTTAAGACGATATGCTGGTGTAGAAGTGAGTGTTGTGAAGCTGGATGACCTTTTACCAAAACCGAACAAAAGAATCCGCGAAAGCATTGAGAATGCTCAATTCATTTTAGTGACCTCCCAGGAGATTGATGAATTGTGTGAAAGAGACAACATCACCCAGGCTCGGAGGCAGATGGATGGGATTTTAAACGACCTCAGGCGGGGGGTGCGAATTCTTTCTGATTTGGGTATCCAGCGGATTGTTATGACGGCTGATCATGGATATCTTTTTGGTGAAGAGTTGAGTGAGGATATGAAAGTGGAAGTTCCCGGAGGGGAGACCGCCGAATTAAATCGCCGGGTCTGGGTTGGGCGGGGAGGCAGCGCCAGTGATGCCTTCGTAAGGGTGCCCCTCAAAGCTCTTGGTATGCTGGGAGACTTTGATGTGGCTACTCCGTGGACTTTTGGTGCGTTTAAGTGCAAAGGAGGATCGCGTGCGTATTTTCACGGGGGTCTTTCTCCGCAGGAGTTGATTGTCCCTGTCATGACAATAATTCCACCGAAGAAAAAAGACGCAGGAACACTACCGGGTATTGATTGGACCTTGACACCCGGGAGCCGGAAGCTTTCCACCCGCTTTTTTTCAGTACAAATTGACGGAGTAAATAGAGGACTGTTTGAAAATTCGCCACCCAGGGTGCGGGTCGAATTGAGAGCGAAGGGCAAGACAATGAGTCAGGCTGTCAGCGCTTCATACGGATTCGATGAGGCTACAGGAGATGTAGTGCTGCGGAAAGACGAAGCAGATAGAAGAAAAATCGCTCCGAATACTGTCACTTTGATGGTTCATGAAGATCCCGCTCAAAAGTACGTAAGTCTCTTTTTACTAGACGCGGCAACCGGCATTGAGTTGTCACGACTGGAAAACATAGAAGTGGCTATCTCCATGTAATTGCGTGATGGCAAAGGGGTGAATGGAGATAAAAAAAGGAGAGAGGGAATGCCAGAACTCGATAGGAAAGCCGCCGGCATTTTTGCCGGAAAGGTAGTCCGGAAAGACCTGGTCAGAAAAGTGAAGGTCGGGGCACATGTCCCGGTTTTCGTCCTGGAATACCTTCTTGGAAAATACTGTGCCACCGATGATCCGGCTGCTATCGAGGCGGGGTTGCGTGTTGTGAACACCACGATCAGCTCGAATTTTGTACGGCCTGATGAAGCTAACAAGCTTCAGTCGATGGTCAAGGATAAAGGGAAACACACAATTATTGACAAAGTGAAAGTCCGATACATTTCAGATGATGATAAGCATTGGGCTGAACTGGTTAACTTCGGTCATAAATATGTCCATATTCCGGATCATTATACCCGGGAATACGATCGTCTCTTGATGGGGGGCATCTGGGCTCAAGTGGATATCCTCCACCAGTATGATGAAGAAATGAAGGGCAAAAGAAGTCCCTTCTGGATCCAAGCAATCAAGCCGATTCAGATAGCAACCTTCGATTTGGCCGAATATCAGGAAAATCGGCGTGAATTTACCTCCGATGAGTGGATTGACCTGCTCTTGCGAACGATCGGTTTTGAGCCCAGCCATTTCAGTCGCCGCCTGAAGATGTTGTTTTTAACGCGAATGATCCCCTTATGTGAACCCAATTATAATCTGGTGGAACTGGGGCCCCGAGGGACAGGAAAGAGTTACGCCTATCAGGAACTATCGCCGTATACCATTCTGCTGACCGGTCCCACCACTGTTCCCAACCTTTTTTATAGTATGAAGGGGAGCGGTGCTATGGGACTCGTGGGGATATGGGATGTCGTTGCCTTTGATGAAGTGGCCGACCTTCAAAAGATGCCCGCAGAAGTGGTGACCACTCTCAAAACGTATTGCGAATCGGGAACATTTGCCCGGGGAAAGGAAGCCCTGAGCGGTATGGCCTCGATAGCGATGTTTGGAAACACCAACCAAGCGGTTGAGGTGATGGTTCGATCCTCTCATCTATTTCTGCCCATGCCCGAGGTTATCCGGGAAGACATGGCTTTTCTCGATCGACTTCATTTTTATATCCCCGGCTGGGAAATACCCAAAATGAGGATCGAATACTTTACCGATCATTATGGATTCGTGGTGGACTATCTGGCTGAAGCGCTTCGTGAATTACGTAAGCACAATTACACTGAGATGATTGACCGCTATTTTTCTCTTGGGCCCCACCTCAATGCTCGGGATGTGAAGGCGGTACGAAAGACGGTTTCCGGCCTTATCAAACTCATCTATCCCCATGGAGAAATGTCCCGTTCTGAGATTGCAGAGATCGTGGAGATGGCTTTGGAGGGTCGGCGGAGGGTGAAAGAACAACTCAAGAAACTCGGGTCTTTTGAATATCACCAGACATCTTTCTCATATGTGGACAATGAAACCAGGGAGGAGAAGTTTGTGGGTGTTCCAGAACAAGGAGGACGGGACATGATCGCCTCCGATCCGCTTGCCCCTGGCTCTGTTTACACTGCATCGGTTGATGACCATGGGAGGGTTGGTCTCTACCGCCTTGAAGTCGGATGCTCGGCGGGGACCGGAAAGCTGAAAATCGCCGGGGGTATCGAAGGAACAATGAAAGAGTCCATCCAGCGGGCTTTTGCCTACCTTGCCGCTCAGAAAGTGAAAATGGGTATTGCCCAACAGGTGGATACCATGGATTTTCATGTGGAAGGGATTGATCTTCTCAGTAATCATGTACCATGCGAGGCCGGTATATCACTGATCATTGCCATATATTCTGCCATAAAGAAACAGTCGGTTCTTGCGGGGCTTTTAATCCTGGGCGATATGAGTATCCAGGGCAACATCAAACCACTTCGATCCCTGGTAGAACCACTGCAGGTCGGCATGGATAACGGCGCCCGGCGCGCCCTCATCCCCCTGGAAAACAAGCG
>PWXL01000134.1 GCA_003561145.1 Candidatus Atribacteria bacterium | reverse complement strand
GCCAATCCCCCTCCATACTATAACGGTAAGCACTCCACCGGTAATCCCGGATGAGATGATACCTGAAAAAAACCCCTCCCAGCTCTTTCCCGGACTGATCCGGGGAATAATCTTATGAGACCCCCAGCGTCTTCCAACCAGGTACGAAGCGGTCTCGCTTATCCAGATGAGCAGTATAAACCCCACCACAACCTGCCGTCCCATTTCCAGGGCCGCCTGTATCCATAAAAAAGGAAACAAGCCCAAAAAAAACAATCCAAAGATCCCGAAGCTCACTTTTTCAAGCACTCTTTCCCTGCCGGTTATTCCCCATCCTATCAAGATCAGGAGACATGCATACCACAAAATCTGTGCTGTTGGATTGTCCCAACCCCCGATCGGGGATCCGTATAAGAGTGCGAGAGGGAGCAGGCAAAAAGGGAGGAAGAAACGCCGCTCCAGAGGATGAAAAAAGAGGCGGGAAAACTCCAATAGGGAAAAAAAAGACAGAGCGGCGAAAAGAAGAACCATGGTGATATCGGAAATAAGAAACAGAAAGACAAACGGAGGGATTGTGAGTGCGATGAAATATGCTCTGACCCTCAGATCTTCCTCTCCCTTATCACGTTTCATGTATTTTTCAACCCTCCGAATTTACGCTTCCTGGCGATAAAGTCACTGAAGGCTCGATAGAGATCCCGCGGGGAAAATTCGGGCCAGAGAACACCGGTAAACCACATTTCCGAGTACGCTAATTGCCAGAGAAGAAAATTACTGAGTCTCATCTCTCCGGCGGTACGGATAAGGAGATCAGGGTCAGGCTGCTCTCCGGTATCGAGATAACTCCGAAATTCGTCTTCACTGATAGTGTGCGCTTCTTGTCCCTTGTCGTAAACAATCCTGCGGAAGGCCCGCAGGATTTCATCCCTTCCTCCGTAGTTGATAGCCAGGTTAAGGGTAAGCTTGGTGTTTGCAGCAGTCATTTTTTCCAGTGAGTCCATTCCGCGGATGAGTTCGCCGGGAATGCCTTCTCTTCTGCCGATAAAACGGACGCGCACCCGGTTGGCGTGCAGTTTCGGACCATATTCATTGATGGAATGGTTAAATAGCTCGAAAAGGGCCTGTACTTCACTGATAGGGCGCTTCCAGTTCTCGGTGGAAAAAGAATACAAGGTTACAAAAGAAATATCATTTTCCGAACACTCCCTCACCACCATTTCTACTGTTTGTACACCCTTCCGGTGGCCCTCCACGCGGGAGATCCTGTTCTTTTCCGCCCAACGGCCATTCCCATCCATGATAATGGCCAAATGCCGGAGGTACGCTCCTACAGATTCATGATTTCTTTTTCTTTCCTTTCCCATAACCCCTCGATTTCGTTAATATACTGGTCGGTCAATTTTTGAACTTCAGCGGTGCCTTTTTTGCTTTCATCTTCGGAGATATTGCCCCCTTTTTCACGTTTTTTTAATTCATCATTGGCCTCCCGGCGCAAATTCCGTACAGCTACCTTTGCTTCCTCGGTGAGTTTTTTGGCCAGTTTCGCGATTTCTTTTCTCCGCTCTTCAGTCAAAGGTGGAACGGCAATACGGATAATGTTGGAATCCACTATGGGGTTGAATCCCAATTCAGACTTCCAGATGGCCTTCTCCACTGCCTGCAGAACGTTTTTGTCCCAGGGTTGAATAATAATGGTGCGTGCATCGGGAGTACTGATCGAAGCGATCTGCTGCAGCGGTGTCATAGTCCCGTAGTATTCCACTTCGACGTTTTCTACGAGAGCCGGTGCCGCCCGCCCCGTCTTGACGTGGGATAATTCTTCTTCCGCAACATGAATGGCTGATTTCATACGTTTTTCAATGTCTTTAAACAGTGCTTTCAGGTCATCCGTCATGGTTTTCCCTCCCAACAAACGTCCCGATTTTTTGGCCGGTCAATATACGGTACAAGTTTCCCGGCTTGTGGATATTAAAAACAATGATAGGTATATTGTTATCCATGCATAGGGAGACCGCTGTAGCGTCCATCACCTTCAATCCATGGTTCAAAACTTCCAGGTAGTTGATTTTTTCAAGCAAACGGGCTTCTTTATTTTTGGCGGGATCCGCACTATAGACACCATCAACCTGGGTTCCTTTTAACACTGCCTCGGCACGCATCTCGGCCGCTCGTAAGGCAGCGGCGGTATCCGTGGTAAAATAGGGGTTTCCTGTACCGGCTCCCATAATGACGACTCTGCCCTTTTCCATGTGCCGTATGGCCCGTCGCCTGATGAAAGGTTCGGCCACGGCCCTCATCTCAAAGGCTGTCTGGACGCGGGTGGGAATATTTTTATTTTCCAGAAAATCCTGCAAGGCCAAAGCGTTGATAACAGTAGCCAGCATACCCATGGAGTCGGCGGTTATTCTGCCGATTCCATGAGATACGGCGTTTCTTCCCCGGAAAATATTTCCTCCCCCCACCACGATTGCAATCTGCACACCCAGTTCCTGGACGGTTTGTATCTCGTTGGAAAGGTAGTCCAGAATCTGAATATCGATACCCGAAGAAAGGGAACCCATCAGCGCTTCCCCGGAAAGCTTGATAAGAATCCTTGAAAAACGGGATTTTGAGGGTTCACTCATTGTCATCTTCACCAAGCCTGAAGCGGGCAAACCTCCTCACAACTATGTTTTCACCAACCTTGGCGATAGTTTCCACCAGAAGGTCACGTACGCTCTTGGAAGAATCCCGTATATACTCTTGTTCCAGCAGGCAGTTTTCCTGGTAGAATTTTTTTATTTTCCCTTCGACTATTTTTTTTTGGACAGGTTCCGGCTTCCCGCTGTCTTTCACCTGTTCCCCGTAAATGTCTCTTTCTTTTGCCAGTATTTCTTCAGGAACATCCTCGGGAGCCATCCAGCGGGGAGCCTGGGCGGCAATTTGCAGGGTCAGTTCTTTGACAAAAGACTTGAACTCTTCGGTACGGGCGACAAAATCCGTTTCGCAATTCACCTCGACCAATACCCCTGTTTTTCCGTCCATGTGGATGTATGAACCGACGAGCCCGTCTGAAGCCTGGCGGTCCTGTTTTTTTGCCGCTGTTTCTATACCCTTTTTTCTCAGCACTTCACAGGCTTTTTCAAGGTCCCCGCCGCTTTCCTTCAAGGCTTTTTTGCAGTCCATCACCCCTGCGCCGGTTTGTTTTCTGAGCTGGTAAACATCTTTCGCCTTTACCTGGGCCTCAATGTTCATTCCTGTTCCCCCTTTTCACTGTCTAATGTTTCAGAGGCTTCTTTATCCTCGGTTTGTTTGATTTTCGTGTTGGAAACGATTTGTTTTGTTTCTTCCTCTTCTTCCAGGACTTCTTCTATCTCTTCCAATTCCGGTTTTTGTAACTCTTCCAAAATATCACCCCGGTCTTCTTCCTCCGTTGCCGGGGCTATCTCTTCCAGTCCTTCTTCTTCCGGTGGTTCTTCAACCGCTACTCCTTCGGTCTCAATTTCTTCTTTACCTTCAGCAGCCAGCCTTTTTCCTTCCAGTACGGCATCGGATATTATGGTGGAAAATAGTCGAATAGCACGGATCGCATCATCATTACCGGGGATGACGTAGTCAATTTCATCAGGATCGCAGTTTGTATCCACAATCGCCACCAGGGGGATGTTCATGCGCCGGGCCTCGTTGACTGTATTACGCTCGCGCCTCGGATCAACAACGAACACCACGTCAGGCAGACGCTCCATGTCCTTGATACCGGTAAGATATTTCAAGAGGCGTGCTTTGTGTTTCTGTATATGCATGACCTCTTTTTTCGGCAGACGCTCCAGGGTGCCTTCCTCTTCCATGCTTTCTATGCTGCGCAGCTTTTGTATGCTTTGCCGGATAGTGGTAAAATTTGTGAGCATTCCACCCAACCACCGTTGATTGACATAATACATGCCGCTGCGGTTTGCCTCTACTTGAATTGATTCCTGGGCTTGTTTCTTGGTGCCCACAAAGAGTATGGTTCCGCCGTCTTTCACCAGGTCTTTCACGAAATGATAAGCTTTTTCTGTGAGTTCGACCGTTTTCTGCAGGTCGATGATATAGATGTTATTCCGCTCGGTAAAGATGTACGTTTTCATCTTGGGGTTCCAGCGGCGGGTCTGGTGACCAAAGTGCCCTCCTGCTTCAAGCAGCTGTTTCATGGTAACAATCATTCAAGACTCTCCTTCCGGTTTTTCACCTCTGCCGGATCTCTTCCTACCCTTTCTCAAGAGCAACCGGAAAGCGGCCGGCATGTGATTTGGGATGATTACACCCG
>PWXL01000225.1 GCA_003561145.1 Candidatus Atribacteria bacterium | reverse complement strand
TCTCGTCATGGCGTTCACTTCGAGCTGGTAGTGGGCGACCTTTGTAACCTCCTGCCAAGAGAATCTGGCTGGGTCTTTTATCGGTTCCTGCAGGATCGGCTTGGTGGCGCCTGCCTGCGCCAAGGCTTCGGCAGGCAGGCAGTTTGTAACTATATAGAGCCAATAACAATCACGGCGGTCCTCAGCCACCCGCCTTTCGTTAGGCGTGAGGATGATAGTACCGGTCGATGCTGACAAACCTTTGACTTCTATGAGCCGCAACTCACCAGAGTTAAGGTTAAGACTGGTAATATCGTAACCCAGATCCTTCTCGTGTACATCGTAAACTTGGTTTCCCTGGGCTTGCTCATGCTCCATCACAGCTCTCATAGCAATGGCTTCGGTTTCCGGGTTCGGCCGCATACGGCGTAGTTCCGGAGTTTCACGTTCAGGATGTGGAAGAATCAATACACTCGCTATACGTTCCACACCCTGCAATGACAATGAGCGCTGTCGTTCGAGTTCCTGTCGTCGACGCTCGCGTCGAGCCATGAGTTCACCATGCCTTTTTTCGGCTCTGGCTATACGACCCTCCGCACCTGTCACACCCCTCACTTTATCCTCACTGGCTTTGCCAATCTCTTCATCTGCCCGCTGTAATAATTCGGTCAATGATAATTCCACATGTTCACCGATACGTTGTATTTCGGCTATCCGTTCCTCACGTGTTTCCTCCAGGAAAGGCTGGAAAACATTTTTATGTAGCCACTCCAAAGGCTCAGGTACATCAATAATAAAGTACTTTTCTTTGGGAGGTCCTGTGGGCGAAAAGTTCCCTAACATGTTCGGCTCCCGAAGACTTGGTTCGCTATCATTGGATATTTCCACTGCAATAAGACGCTCGTGTACGGTATGACCAAGGCCATCCACAATTTGTACCTTATAGAAGTCAATCCGGGAAGGTTTTTCATGTTGCAGAGAGTAGAAACATGCACCCTTACCAAATGCTTGAACTGCCTTGTTATAGACATGCCTACGAAGAGCTTCAAAGAGTGGATGCCCTGGTGTGACCCATTCGAGGTTGCTCCTTTCAGCTGTTTCACGATCGGTAGAACAGCGAGGGTATTTTAACGAAAGGCTGGGAAGTTTCCAGTCAGGTTCACGCTCATACTGCAAAAGTGTCGGAGGAGTACGGGCAGGTTCAAAAGTATAAAGCATACCTTCGATGAATTTCATCTTCAAAGGCACCAAATCGGCAGCCTCGCGAATAAAGCGCGCAATGGTTTCTGGCACTACACGCCGTTCCTGAGCACGAGCACGGCGTTCTATCAGCATTTCCAGGTTTAATTTCTTAACTGCCAGACCTTCGAGTGCGTTTTGGCAAATAGCCTTGAAACGCCCTTCATCCACGTTTTCAAGGAGACGTTCTTCAAGATCAGCATCACCGAGTTTACCAGAATAGTAGTCACGGAGAACCCTTTCTATATGGGGTACAGGAAGTATTTCTCCGACCACGTTGAAAACCGCATCATCTTCCAGAGCGTCCCGGATTTCCTGAAGCTTTTCCAGCAGACGTTGCAATACTCTGCCCTCAATTGTATTTGTTGCTACAAAATTAAAGATAAGGCAATCTTTACGTTGACCATAGCGATGTATGCGCCCCATACGCTGTTCAAGGCGATTCGGATTCCAGGGAATATCGTAATTAAACAGGATGTGGCAAACCTGTAAATTGATTCCTTCGCCGGCTGCTTCGGTAGCAACAAGAATCTGAATCATGCCGTCATGGAACTGCTGCTCCGAATATAGCCTTGTACCAGGCTCGTCGCGCGAACCCGGCTTCATACCACCATGTATATAACCAACCTTAAAACCCCATGATTTAAGGTTTTCTACGAGATAATCGAGGGTATCCTTAAATTCAGTAAATATAAGGAGTCGTTTATTGGGATGATCGAAAAATCCTTCCTGATGAAGCAGCGCCTTAAGCTTGGATAGCTTTGCTTCTAACCCAGAACTTTCGACAGCCTCCGCCCTTTCGGCAAGTTGACGAAGTTCCGCTATTTCCTCTTGTATTTGTTCTGCATTTCCTGCCAATGTGATGGCTTCGAGTATTTCTTCGAGCCGTTCTCGTTCGGCTTCATCCATTTCCTCGATATCTTCCGGATCAGGTAGGTCAAAAGGAGCCAATCGCACCAGTTCCTGAGCTTTCTTGATACCATATTCCAGTCGGTTGGCACGATTCTCAAGACTATGCCGCATCGCATAGGTACTGGAAGCCAATCTGCGCTGATAAAGCGACATCAAAAAGCCAACTGCACGTGCACGGGGGTCATCGCCCTGCGCGGATGCTTTCGCGCTCTGGCGTTTTACAAAACGGGTAACTTCTCGATACAGATCGAACTCCATACCATCGATTTGAAAATCTACAGTATGAGGAATTCGCTTTGTGAATATTTTTTCTGCGGCCCAGGTACCATCTGCTCGCTGCTCGGGAAAATAAACCATTGCCTCTTTCGTCCGACGAAGATAGAAAGGAGCATGCTGACGTTCCATAGCTTCACGGATAGAACGAACATCAGCATAGGCATCCGGGTCAAGTAATTGGAGAAAGAGTGAGAAATTGACAGGGTCTCCCTTATGGGGTGTTGCTGTCAGTAGTAAAAAGTGGTCTGATGTGCCTCGTAAAAGTTCACCGAGGGCATAACGCGCCGTCTTACGAGCAGGTGGAGTCCAGGATAAGCGGTGGGCTTCATCGACGATGATGAGATCCCAATGAACCTGTTTTAATCCCGGAAGAATCTCCATCCGCTTTGCAAGATCAAGTGATGTGATGACCTTCTTTTGTTCCAGCCATTGGTTAATGCCAAACTGATCACGAATATCTCCGCCTTTCAGAACAAGGAATTTTTCATCAAACTTTTCTTTCAGTTCTCGTTGCCACTGGAACGAAAGATTGGCCGGACAGACAACCAGTATACGCTCAGCCAAGCCGCGGAGTTGAAGTTCACGGATGAGAAGCCCCGCCATAATGGTTTTCCCCGCTCCGGCATCATCGGCCAACAAAAAGCGGACACGAGCCAACTTGAGAAGGTAGTCATATATGGCCTCGAGCTGATGGGGCAGTGGATCAACCCGGGAAATAGAAAGACCAAAGTAGGGATCGAATTCCCAGGCGATACCGAGGGAGTAAGCTTGCATACCTATGCGAAGGAGGTGACCATCACCATCATAAGTGAATCCTGAAGCATGGATGGTTAGATCCTCGAGTTCTTGAGTAGTAAGCGTAACCTTTCGAAAACGCTCGGATTGCTTACCCACCAGTCCTATCGTCCAGGTACCATCATAACTGGTTTGTATTGTTACTACGCGCATCGGCTCGTTAAAGATTGAGCCATTAAGGATGCATCCTTCATGTATTTGATTCCTTGAATCTACCATCTTTCCTCAACCTTCGTGAAGCTGATAAAGCTTAAGTGGTCATTTTCTCCTTTCTTAATAATTACCACAACGTCCATTTGTATTGTTCGATTTATTGTCTTCGATATTCGGCATTTCCGTACCGCCTATGAAAAGAACCTAAGATGGTTATAATTCTCAGAAAATATTACCTTTGAGCTTGATTTGAAAAACTGGAATAATGGAGATAAGGCAAGGCTACTTGATAACTGAAGGTTTTACTGGTATGTAGAATAGTCAATGCGGTGATTGAGTTCTTGAGCCATTAGACATCGCTTAACTGCGTCTCCAAGTGTTGAACATTGCACCTTAATTCTTTAACTAGATCATCGCTTCCCCTCCGAAGCCGAGATCACCCCTTATTCATTAAATTTTTCTTCTCATTTTTCCTACGGAAACAATAGTTGCCGCCCATGGTCATCTCTAATATATATCGGCAAATAAAAAAATTCTTTAGGTACGGCCTTGCAATGCAAACATTGTATACAAAAAGTGTGCGGGGTTCAAGGCATCGCGCAATCGACAAGCCGATTGCGCGAGTCCAAGGTCTCTAGTCCGAAGTCCAAAGTCATTTACGCCTTTGGCGGGTCCGAGGTCTCTGGGCCGAAATCCAAAGTCGGGTTTTGTTCCACGTCTAGTTTGACCTTGGACGTTGGACCTTGGACTTTAGACTTTGTTAGACTTTGCGATCAAAAGTGGGATTGTCGATGTACCCTTGGTCCAAAGCAACATAGAGTTGCGCTCGAACTTATGCCGAAGATCCCTTAGCCTGAGCGATGAACTGGCCAAACTCCTTATCACCTCCGCGTTCGAACCCCTCGGCAATATTGGACATCACAGAGACTGCGGCGCGGCGTATCTGATCACGAAG
>PWXL01000019.1 GCA_003561145.1 Candidatus Atribacteria bacterium | reverse complement strand
TTTTTCATCACCTTCTCCAAACTCCTGGGACGCTAAAATGCTGCACCCTCCGATCCCATCCCGACCGGTCCGGTTTCCGACATAGAGAATCCGGTTACCTTTCCCTTTTGCCCAGGCACGGGCGAGGCGGTTACGTGATGCGATACCCACACACATGACATTCACCAGGCAGTTCCCCCGGTATGAAGGGTGAAAATACAGTTCCCCTCCCACGGTCGGTACCCCTACCAAGTTTCCGTAAAAAGCGATACCATCCACAACTCCCTCGAACACGTGCCGGGAACGGTCATCAGCAAGCGGGCCGAAACGAAGCGAGTCCAAGAGGGCCACCGGACGGGCTCCGGTTCCGAAAATATCCCGTATGATTCCACCTATTCCAGTCGCCGCTCCCTGCAAAGGTTCCACCTGGGAGGGGTGATTGTGGCTCTCCATTTTAAACACCACGGCCAACCCGTCATGGATGATGCCACCAGCATCCTCTCCAACCAAGGAAGCATATCTTCCTTCACGGGGAAACAACTCAAACCAGGTGCGGGAATGGGGATAGCCACAGTGTTCGGACCATTCCACCGAAAACATGGCGATTTCCGTGAGTGTCGGTTCCCGCCCCATAATTTTCAAAACGCGCTGGTACTCCTCTTCGCTCAACCCAAGTTCCCGGGCAATTCTCTCGTTCTTACCGACTTCCATGTTTTTGCTCCTCAAGCCACTTGACCACGGACTGGAACACCCTTTTTCCGCCAACTGAACCAAGGACCTCTTCCGAGGCCCTTTCCGGATGGGGCATCAACCCCAGGACGTTACCCCTTTCAGATATTATTCCCGCTATGGCGTCCAGCGACCCGTTGGGATTCGTCCCTGCATTCATTTCACCGCCTGGTCCGCAATACCGGAAGGTTACCTGTTTCTCTGCCTGTATCTTTTTTATCACCTGAGGTTGCGCAAAATAGTTCCCCTCCTGGTGGGCTATGGGAATTTTGATCACTTCTCCCTGTGAAAACAGGTTGGTAAAAGGAGTATTGGTGTTTTCCACCCGCAGATACACATCCTGGCAGATAAAGCGTCCACCCAGGTTGGGGAGCAAGGCTCCGGGTAAGAGGCGGCTTTCGGTAAGTACCTGAAAACCGTTGCATATGCCGAGTACCAGCCCTCCCTTCTCGGCAAATTTCCACACCGCCTGCATCACGGGAGAAAAACGGGCGATGGCCCCCGCACGGAGGTAATCACCATAGCTGAATCCACCGGGAAGAATCACGCAATCAGCTTCTCTCACATCCGTTTCCTGATGCCACACATATACCGTTTCCAACCCCAGGACTTTGCTGAGTACATGGTAGCAGTCATGATCGCAGTTGGAACCGGGAAACACCACCACCGCGAATCTCATGTGGCCGACTCCATCTCCTCTATCGGTTCCACATGGCACCCATGACGTTCAATAACAGGGTTTACCAAAAGAAGGTCACACATCTCGCTGAGTTTCTTTTCGGCCTCTGTAGAGTTCGCGGCCTCTATAACAACTTCGAAATACTTCCCCGTGCGTACTTCCTCGGCTTCACGAAAAGAGAGATTGTGCAAGGCATTTTTTATGGTCACTCCCTGCGGATCGAAGACACCCCGCTTGAGAGTGACCGTTACTTTCCCCAGAAATTTCATAGCGGGCGCACCGCCTCAGAACCTGACCGTTTCCCGCCGGCCTGACTCAGCTGAGCGGTAAATAGCGTCACACACCGCGGCACAACGATACCCGTCTTCAAAGGTAGCACCGTATGGCGCTATATCGGTTCCCTTAATGATTGCTTCCAGGAAATGGGACACCGCGTGTACAAACGTGTGTTCCCATCCGATGATGTGACCATGAGGCCACCAGCGATCCCAGTAAGGATGAAAACTTTCTGTGACTAAAACATCATGGAATCCCTGAAGAACCTTCGGTTCTTCATCTTTAAGATACACTTCCAGACGATTCATATCTTCAAGGTCAAACCGTATGGTTCCCTTGGAGCCATTGATCTCTATTGTTTGCTTGTTCTTTCTTCCCGCACAATAACGTGAAGCTTCAAGGGTTCCAATGGCTCCTCCCGCAAACTCAGCAACGGCAACAAAAGCATCATCAACGGTTACCGGCACCTTCTTGGAAGGATCATCAGCCGAAGGTCTCTCCTTGATAAAGGTCCTCATGAGAGAGCTCACCGATTCTATCTCCCCCACCAGGAAACGGCCCAGATCGATAACGTGCGCTCCCAGATCACCCAGAGCGCCGGATCCCGCCGCATCTTTATGCAGTCTCCATACCGCGGGAAAATCCGGCTCCATGATCCATTCTTGCAGGTAGGAAGCGCGGAAATGGTAGATATCACCGAGCTTTCCCTCCTGGATATAGTCACGGGCCAGGCGGAGAGCCGGCACAAAACGGTAGTTGAAACAGACCATGGAGCTTGCGGATGAGTTGCGGGCCGCTTCCCACATCTTTTTTGCTTCTTCCAGCGTACCGGCCAATGGTTTTTCACAGAATACGTGTTTCCCTTTTTCCAGTGCGTACATGGAAGGTTCGGCATGCAGGTGATTGGGCCCGCAGTTATCGAGCAGTTCGACGTCGGGGTCATCCACCATGGACTTCCAGTCGGTATAATACTTCTTGTATCCGTAACGCACCATGGCTTCTTTCACTGCGTTCTCCGTGCGGCCAAAAATAGCCTCTAAGCGGGGATACGCGACCGGTGGCCAGAATATGTAGGGATATTTTTTGTAAGCGTTGGTGTGGGCTTTTCCCATAAAAGCGTAACCGAGCATACCCACACCTATTTCCGGAACATTTTCTACAGTTCCCCTGCTTTCTCCCATGGAAACGAAGCCAACTTTTTCACTCAT
Source organism: Candidatus Atribacteria bacterium (assembly GCA_003561145.1). GTDB lineage: Bacteria > Atribacterota > Atribacteria > Atribacterales > Atribacteraceae > Nitricultor. Next base: position 1,445 of record PWXL01000019.1, on the reverse strand, counting down.
GTTGTTTCCTCCCTTCTCATCTCTTCCTTTTCACGGCCTTTTTCCACTTGATTGACCGTCCTCGTCCCTGTAAGGGTTGACCTCGGACAATACATCCATCACCCGCCGGGCCAACTGGGGGATAGATTCATCATCCAGGGAAGCGCAGTTCACGATCACAGACACAGTGAAAAAATCCTGGTCTTTCCCGACACCACTGCTGGCGACATTCTCGAGGCCTCGTTCCTGCAGCAAAACACCGATACGCTGAGCCATATCCAGGGATTGCTCGCGCAGGGTGTCCCAGTGTGAAGTATCTTCATCAGCTAAAACAAATCCAACCTCAGCCTTGTCACCCCTCACCCTGATGAGCGCAAACTCACCAAACGGGTAGTGTTCTTCCACGTAGTTTCGGAATGTGCGACCTTTTGAGATAGTAATGGCCCAACACCTCTTTTTTATAGAGTACACCTTGCAGTATGTATAATGTATTATAGCGGAAGCCACCTAATAATTGAACGGTTCGGCATTCAACCGGAAACATGCTCTTGAAGGAGAAGCGGAAAGCACAACAGTCATAATCCACACAACAGTGGTTTCACCTGATACCTCACAACTTTATTTTTCCAGTCTCCCTTCGCGGAAGGCCGTAAGGTATCCCATGCAAAATTCATCGCGTCCCATTAACGCTTCTGAAGAATACATAACGGACAGGAGTTTGCGGTCCAGGGGATCGATTATGGCCGCGTGCAGACCATGGCCAATACAAAGCCCCATGAAAGCGCGATTCATAAGCTTGCGGTTTGGCATCCCAAAGGAGATGTTGGAGAGCCCGCACACTGTCCTGAGGGGGGGATACTCCCGGGGGATTGCGGTCAAGGTTTCCAGGAAAAGCCTTCCCTGGTTTTGATCAGTTCCAACAGGAACAACCAAGGGGTCAATGAGGAGTTTCTCCTGTGGAACATCGTACCGCTCAACCGCCTCAACCAAGAGGGCTACCAGCCGCATCCTGTCTTCTACTGACTGGGGAATACCGCCTTCACCCATCGCAAGGCCTATCACCTGGGCATTTGTCTCCTTGACAATCGGCAACAGCGCCCGGATACGTTCATCTTCCGCGGTAAAGGAATTGATCATCACCTCATCCTTGTTATATATCTTGAGTGCTTCTTCCAAAGCACGGTCATTGGCTGAATCCAGGCAAAGCGGCACATTCACTTCATCTTGCACAATTTCCACCAGCCATTTCAAATCCTCAACTTCACGGGAGGCTTCTGTTCCCGCATTAAGATCGATAAAATGCGCACCTGCTTCGGCTTGCTGCAGGGCCTCTTGAATAAAAAATTCACTATCCCGCTTTTGCAGGGCTTCCCGAATTGATGTGCGGGTCGCGTTTATCCTTTCAGCGATGATCAGCATAACTCCAACTCCTCCTTCTGCATCCCCAGGTTCATAGATTCATAAAA